>JAKQSG010000069.1 GCA_029563245.1 Candidatus Omnitrophota bacterium | reverse complement strand
AATCCGGATGTAATTTTAATTGTGCTTTTAATCGACGAAAGGCCTGAAGAGGTAACGGATATGCAGCGTCATGTCAAAGGGGAAGTTATATCATCTACCTTTGATGAGCCCCCGGAAAGGCATGTGCAGGTAGCCGAGATTGTTTTAGAGAAGGCTAAAAGGCTTGTTGAACATAAGCGCGATGTGGTAATATTATTAGATAGTATTACCCGTTTAGCTAGGGCCTATAATTCGGTTGTTCCGCATAGCGGTAAGGTCCTTTCCGGAGGGGTCGATTCTAACGCGCTGCAGAAACCCAAAAGGTTCTTTGGTGCGGCGCGTGCGGTTGAAGAAGGAGGCAGCCTTACGATTATTGCTACGGCACTTGTGGATACCGGCAGCCGCATGGATGAGGTTATTTTCGAGGAATTTAAGGGCACGGGAAATATGGAGACGCAGTTGGACAGGAATCTATTCCAGCGCAGGATCTACCCGGCTATAGATATCAAGCGTTCTAATACCCGGCATGAGGAACTCTTGGTTAAGCCCGATGTCCTGCAGAAAACCTGGATTTTAAGAAAGGTACTTAACGAGCTGAGTAATGTTGAAGCGATGGAGCTTTTGATCGGCAAGTTAAGCAAGACAAAGAATAATGAGGAATTTTTAAATAGCATGAATCAATAAGTTATCAACCTTAGGCTTGAATATGAAATTGAAGCCAAACACAAAAAAGGAGAGTAAAAATGAAAGATAAGATCCATCCTAATTATAAAGATGCGACTATTGTATGCGCATGCGGAGAGACAATACATACCCGTTCTACTAAGCCTAGTATAAGGGTTGAGATTTGTTCTAAGTGCCATCCCTTTTTTACGGGCAAGCAGAAATTTGTCGATTCTGCCGGGCGCGTGGATAAGTTTATGAAGAAGTACGGTAAGAAATAATGCTTAAGAAATTAGAAAAGTTTGAATCCCGCTATAAAGAGCTGGAAGGGCTTTTATCTTCTTTTGAGATTCTTTCGGACCGTGAAGCCTCTAATAAGCTGGCTAAGGAACTTTCTCAGATTAAAGAACATGTAGTCTTATTCCGGGAGTATAAGAAGATATTAAAAGAGGCCGCTGAATTAGAGGCCGTGCTTAAGGAAAAGCACGAAAATGATTTTGTTGATCTGGCCAAGAAGGAACTGCAGGAACTCAAGGCCAGGGAAGTTGCAATGGAGGAGAAGCTAAAAGCCCTTTTTGTGGAAAAGGATAAAGATGCTGACCGCGATGTTATCCTAGAAATTCGTCAGGGTACCGGAGGGGATGAGGCAGGCCTATTTGCAGCTGATCTTTACCGGATGTATTCCAAATATGCGGCTAGTAAGGGATGGTCGGTTGAGACTATGTCTTTGGCTTCTAATGAATCAGGGGGGATTAAGGAGGTTTCTTTCAGCGTAAAAGGCAAAGATGTTTACAGGAGGCTCAAGTTTGAAAGCGGGGTTCATCGGGTTCAGAGAGTCCCTGCTACTGAATCTCAGGGGAGGATACACACCTCTACAGCCACTGTAGCTGTGTTGATAGAGCCGGAAGATGTGGATTTAACCATTGACCCTAGCGACTTAAGAATTGATACATACCGCTCTAGCGGGCCCGGAGGCCAACATATGCAAAAAACTGATTCTGCAGTAAGGATTACGCATATGCCTAGCGGGGTAGTGGTTGCCTGTCAGGATGAGCGTTCTCAACTTAAGAATAAACTTAAGGCGATGCGCGTATTACGGGCTAAATTATTAGATGCAAAGAAAGAAGCAGAGTCAAAGAAATTGTCCCGAGAGAGAAAATCACAGATCGGTTCGGGTGATCGCAGCGAAAAAATACGTACCTATAATTTTCCCGATAGGCGTATTACCGATCATCGTATAAATTTTACTACTCATGCCCTGGAGGCTGTATTAGAGGGTGAATTTGATGTTTTATCCGATGCGCTCATTAAGGCAGCGGCGGATATTCCTAAAGAATAGAAATGACTGAATCGGAATTATTATTTACTCATGCCCTGGGATGCAAAAGGGAGAGCTTATATTTAGATAAAGGTAGGCGTTTGACTTTAAGCCAGGGATCTTTTATCTCATCTGCATTAAAAAGGAGGCTAAGCGGTGAGCCTCTCCAATATATTCTTGGTAGTACGGAATTTATGGGTTTGGAATTTAAGGTCAACACTCATGTTCTTATTCCACGCTTTGAGACTGAGATTCTGGTTGATGCCGCAATAAAATATGCAAGATCGCTAATGCCTTTCAATAGAAGAGTTTTGGAAATAGGGACAGGCTCTGGGTGTATAGCAATCAGCCTGGCTAAGTTTTTGCCCGGTTTGAAGATAACTGCTACAGATATTTCTATTGAAGCTTTGAGAGTGGCTTTGGATAACGCAAGATTAAACGGGGTATTAAACAGGGTTAGTTTCGCAGCAAGTGATTTATTTGATTCTTTGGCAGCTGATCTCTTTAGGTATTCGATATGTATAACTAATCCTCCTTATGTGCGAAGCGGAGAGATAGATGGCCTTCAGCCTGAGGTCAGGCATGAGCCGAGAGAATCTCTAGACGGGGGAATGGATGGGTTAAGCTTTTATAGAAGGATAATTAAAGGTTCATCAGATTATTTGATAAATGAAGGGATCTTAATTATGGAGATAGGGTTTAACCAGCGCGAAGGCGTTGAGGGTATCCTGCGCGACTCTAATTCTTTTAAAGTAATTGAGATAATTAAAGACTTTAATAATATTGATAGGGTGATTGTAGCAAGGAGAGGCTAAGGATAAATGGATAAATTAATTATTGAAGGACAGGTTAAACTTAAGGGAGAGGTCACTATCTCCGGGGCAAAGAATTCAGTACTGCCGATTATGGCCGCTACATTGCTTACTGATGATGCCTGTATAATTAAGGGTGTGCCCAATCTACGCGATACCAATACTATGATAAGGATATTGCGTTCTTTGGGCAAGGGCGTTGATTTTGATAAGGGGGTATTAGCGGTATCTTCTTTAAAGAAAACAAACTACATCGCTGATTATAAGCTTGTCTCTACTATGCGCGCTTCTTTCTGTGTTTTGGGGCCGCTTTTGGGAAAGTTAGGCAAGGCTAAGGTATCTCTTCCGGGAGGATGTATTATTGGGGTGAGGCCTGTAGATTTGCATTTAAAGGGGGTAAAAGCCTTAGGCGCGGATGTGGAGATAGAATCAGGATACATATTTGCCAAAGCCAGCAAGCTTAAAGGCGCACATATTTATTTAGGGGGAGTTTATGGCTCTTCGGTATTGGCTACTGACAATGTTATGATGGCTGCTGTTTTAGCTAACGGTAAGACGGTTATTGAAGCCGCGGCATGCGAGCCTGAAGTAGTAGACCTGGCAGATTTTTTGAATAAGATGGGAGCGAAGATTAAAGGGCAGGGTACCCCTACTATAGAAATCGAGGGAGTTAAGTCTTTGCATGGAGCAACCCATGCCATTATACCGGATAGGATTGAGGCGGGGACAATGATCCTGGCTGCCCTGATCACCAAGGGAGATATAGTTATTAAAAATGTTGTACTAAGGCACTTAGGCGCCTTAATAGATAAGCTTGAAGAGGCCGGTGTAAACATGTCCAGGGGCGAAAATTCCCTGCATGTGCGCTATAAGAAGCCGTTAAATGCCGTGAATATTACAACGCTTCCTTATCCTGGTTTTCCTACCGATATGCAGGCGCAGATGATGAGCCTGATGAGCCTTACCCCGGGCATAACGATTATAACTGAGAAAATTTATCCGGATAGGTTTATGCATGTCTCTGAGTTAAACCGTATGGGCGCGCATATACAGCGCGAAGGGCCGCATGCCATAGTGGAAGGAGTAGGGAGGCTATCGGGTTCTTGCGTTATGGCTTCGGATTTGCGTGCTTCAGCCTCGCTTGCCTTGGCAGGACTGGCAGCTTCCGGGGAGACATCCATATCCAGAATATACCATCTTGAGCGAGGTTATGAGAGAATCGAAGAGAAATTAGAAAGTTTAGGCGCTAAGGTGCGCAGGGAAAAAGAATGATTTTAATGATTGATAATTACGATTCTTTTACTTACAACCTAGTCCAGTATTTAGGTTCTTTGGGCAAAAGCGTTAAGGTCTTTCGTAATGATAAGATAACTATCCCGGGGATAATAAGGCTTAAACCAGAGAAGATAATTATTTCTCCTGGACCGGGAAGGCCTGAGGATGCCGGGATATCCTGTATGGTGATTAAGGAATTCTCCGGTAAACTGCCGATATTGGGAGTTTGTCTTGGCCATCAGGCAATAGGGTATGTATACGGAGGCAGGATTATCAAAGCTAAGAACCTTATGCACGGTAAGACTTCCCAGATTTATCATAATAATGAAGGTATTTTTCGTAATATACCCAACCCCTTTGAGGCTACCCGTTACCATTCTCTTATTGTAGAAAGCAAGAGTCTTCCTTCTAGCCTTGAGGTCACAGCCTCTACAAAGGAAAAAGAGATTATGGGGCTAAGGCATAAAGATTATCCTGTTTTTGGGGTACAATTCCATCCTGAGTCTATCCTTACTCCCTCAGGTATGGATATTTTAAAGAACTTCCTTAAAATATGCTGATTAAAGAAGCGATACAGATACTTGCGCAAAGAAAGAATTTAAATTCCGAACAGATGCAGGGCGTTATGTCGGATATCCTAAGCGGTGCAACCAATACCGCGGATATAATTGAATTCCTTACCTTTCTAAATGATAAAGGAGAGACAGTAGAGGAGCTTACTTGGGCGGTAGAGTCAATGCTTAAATATATCAATCCCATTATTGTTGACCGGCCAAATATATTAGATACCTGTGGTACCGGTGGAGATAAGAAGGGCACCTTTAACATTTCTACTATCACCGCTTTTGTCGCTAGCGGTGCCGGCGTTTGTGTTGCTAAGCATGGCAATCGTTCTGTCTCCAGTAAATGCGGAAGCGCCGATATCCTGGAGGCCTTAGGCGTTGATATTAATATGAGCAGGGATAAGATAAAGAAATGCCTGGAAGATATCGGGATTGCTTTCTTATTTGCACCTAACTTACATCCGGCAATGAGCCATGTAATGCCTGCCCGCAAGAAAATAGCCCGCAAGACAATATTCAATATTTTGGGGCCATTGATTAATCCTGCCCGGGCCACCAACCAGTTAATCGGGGTTTATAGTTTAGAATGGACCAGGATTTTAGCGCGCGTCCTACATAACCTGGGGACTAAACATGTTTTAGTCGTCCACGGGATGGATGGATTGGATGAAGTCACTACCGTTGATAAGACTTTTATTTCGGAGGCGGTTGATGGTAAATTTAAAGATTATGAAATTTCCCCGGAAGATTTTGGTTTTAGCAGGGTTCTTGCGCAGGATCTTTTAGGCGGTGATGTGCGTAAGAATGCCTCTATCGCTTTAGATGTTTTAAGCGGAGTAAAAGGGCCGAAGAGGGATATCGTGGTATTAAATTCAGCCTGCGCTATATATGCTGCAGATAAAGCCGGTTCAATAGGAGAGGGTGTAGAGCTGGCGATATCATCACTTGATAGCGGAGCAGCCCTAAGGAAACTAAAAATGTTAAAGGATTATTCGTAAGATGAAAAAGAGAGATATTCTAAAAGAGATTATAGCCAGGAAAAAAGAAAAGATTATTTTAGCTAAACAGCAGATTCCCGAGGAAGAATTAAAATCCAGATTAGCATCGCTAGAGCCTCCCCGCAAGTTTATTGAGGCGATAAATAAGCCGCGGCAGATATCCCTAATCGCAGAAATTAAGAAGGCCTCGCCTTCTCTGGGGATAATCCGACAGGAATTTAACCATATTGAGATTGCAAAGATTTATCAGGAAGCAAATGTTGCGGCTCTTTCTGTCCTCACGGAGGAGGATTTCTTCTTAGGGAACATGTCCTATATCAATGAAGTCAAGGGTTTAGTCCAGGTACCTGTATTAAGAAAAGATTTTATCTTAGACCGGTATCAGATTTTTGAGTCCAGGTTTTACGGTGCGGATGCCGTACTTTTAATAGCCAAGCTTCTTACCCAGGATGAATTAGTTGAGTTTTCTACCATTGCCTTTGAATTAGGGATGGATGCGTTAGTAGAGGTACACGAGGAAAAAGAGCTGAAGAAAGTTTTAAAGTTAAAAGGGTTAACGCTTATCGGTATAAATAACCGTAACCTTAATACGCTGGAAGTTGACCCAAAAACAGTCGAGAGGCTTTTTCCTTTAATCCCTAAGGGAAAAACAGTAGTTGTAGAAAGCGGAATTAAAAATAGCCAGGATGTATTATTTCTAAAGATATTGGGCGTTAGCGCCGTTTTAATCGGTACGGTTTTTATGGAGTCCTCCGATATCAGGTCTAAAGTTGAAGAGATAATGGGATGGTAAGCCCTAAGGTAAAAATTTGCGGTATTACTAACCTGGAAGATGCCTTAGCTGCGTTTTTTTATAAAGCTGATGCCTTAGGCTTTGTGTTTTTTAATAAAAGCCCGCGTTATATAACTTTGGCAAAGGCCGCAAATATATCCCGTATCTTGCCGAAAAAAATATTAAGGGTGGGCGTATTCGTAAATGCCAAGGAAACCCAGATTAAGATGATTGCACGCCTGTGCGGACTTAATATCCTGCAATTTCACGGAGAAGAAAGTCCAGAGTTTTGCCTTAGGTTTAAAGGTTATAAGGTTGTAAAAGCTTTTAGGGTCAAAGAAAACATAGATTTAGGAGCCATAGCAGAATATAAAACATACGCCTACCTTTTTGACGCCTTTGTCAAGGGCAGGGCAGGAGGAACAGGGAAAAAGTTTGACTGGAACTTATTGAAGAAATTGGATAAAATAAAGCGTCCGGTTTTTTTATCCGGAGGATTGAACCCAGGCAATATAAGGCGCGCCTTACAATTAGCCCATCCTGATTGGGTTGACCTCTCAAGCGGGGTAGAATCCTCTTTGGGGAAGAAAGACCATAGAAAGATCAAGAATTTTATTGCCAAGATAAAATGAATACCAGAATGATGAAAAAAAGATTCCCTGATAAAAGCGGCCATTTCCTTAATTTTGGGGGAAGGTATGTCCCGGAGACACTCACCTTTGCTTTGGATGAATTGGAGGCCGAGTATAATAGGGCAATAAAAGACAAAAAGTTTATTACTGAGTTTAACTATTATTTAAGGGAATATGCCGGAAGGCCTACCCCTTTGTATCTCGCCAAGGGTTTAAGCAGGTATTTAGGTATGGGGAAGGTTTATTTAAAAAGAGAGGATCTTCTTCATACCGGCGCACATAAGATAAATAATACTTTGGGCCAGGGTCTTCTGGCCTTAAGGATGAAGAAACCGCGTGTTATTGCCGAGACCGGCGCAGGCCAGCATGGTGTAGCTACTGCCACGATAGCGGCGCTCTTTGGATTACGCTGTGATATCTATATGGGCGAAGAAGATATGAAGCGGCAGGAGCCTAATGTTTTCAGGATGAGGCTTTTGGGTGCCAAGGTCATTGCGGTCAGGTCAGGCTCAAAGACCCTAAAAGATGCTATGACCGAGGCTTTGCGTGATTGGGTAACAAATGTCCGGGATACGCATTATATTATCGGAACAGTTGCCGGGCCCTCGCCTTATCCTATGTTAGTCAGGAATTTTCAGTCTGTGATAGGTGAAGAAACTAAGAAAGCATTAATTGAAAAAGAAAGAAGGCTTCCTGATTATTTAGTCGCTTGTGTCGGAGGAGGAAGCAATGCCCTAGGTTTATTCTATCCCTTCTTCTATGATAAAAAGGTTAAGTTTATCGGTGTTGAGGCAGGCGGCAGAGGGATGTCTTTAGGCGAACACGCCGCCAGTCTAGTAAAGGGGAGAATCGGGGTATTGCATGGTGCAAAATCAGCCCTTCTACAGAATAACTCAGGGCAGGTAAGCAATACGCATTCAATATCTGCTGGGCTTGATTATCCTGGCGTCGGTCCTGAGCACGCCTATTATAAGAGGATAGGGCGTGCCAGGTATTTTACTATCTCTGATAAAGAGGCACTTGATGGCTTTAGATTACTTTCTAAGCTGGAAGGTATAATACCTGCCCTTGAATCTGCGCATGCTATTGCATACCTGAATAGAATGAAGGGTAAGGCCAGGAAAGGTTCTATTATTGTTGTTTGTTTATCCGGCAGAGGAGATAAGGATTTAGGTATTATCACAAATTTATCCAGAGAAGGAAAGGAATATTGAATCGGATTGATCTTAAATTCAAGGAGTTAAGGGATAGAAAGCAGAAGGCCTTTATTGTTTTTATCACTGCCGGTTATCCCAGTCTAAAGGTTACTGAAGAGTTAATTCTTCGCTTTGCAGGGGCAGGGGTTGATATTATAGAATTAGGAGTGCCATTTACTGACCCAATGGCTGATGGTCCGGTTATACAGCATGCTTCATGCCAGGCGTTAAAGAATAATACCCGGCTTTTGGATATACTTAATTTAGTAAAGAAGGTGAGGAGCAAGGTTTTTATCCCGATAACTCTTATGACTTATTATAATCCTGTTTTTTCTTTCGGGGAGGATAAATTTATTAATGCTTCCCTGGCTGCGGGGGTGGATGCTATGATTATACCGGACCTTCCGGTGGATGAAGGAAAAGAATTTATTTTAAGAGCTAACCGGGCCGGATTGTATAACATATGCTTTATTTCGCCTACTACATCTTTGCAGAGGATGAAATTTATCCTGAAGTTTGCTAAGGGTTTTATTTATTATGTTTCCTTAACCGGGGTTACCGGCATGCGCAGGGATTTACCTAAAGATATAAAAAATAATATTTCCCGGATCAAGAGCCATACTGCGCTTCCTGTTTGCGCCGGATTTGGAATATCTAATCGCCTTCAGGCTAAGAAACTTTCCGCTTTTTCCGACGGTGTTATTATCGGCAGTGCAATCGTAGCCAAAATTAAAGAAAATATCAAAAGCCCGTACTTAATCAGGAAGATTACCAGATTTGTTAAAGGATTAGATATAAAATGAAAATGGATTACCATAAAAATGTATTGGCTAACGGATTAAGGGTTGTATCCTATCGGATGCCTCAGAGGGAGTCATTTTCTTTGGGGATTTTTATTAAGGTAGGCGGCAGGTATGAAAACAGCCAGAATAAAGGGATGGCGCATTTCCTGGAACACCTTCTTTTCAAGGGCTCCAGAGACTATTCTTGCCGCAAGATCAAGGAATCGATTGAGGGGGTGGGAGGTTCCCTTAACGGTTTCACATCAGAAGAGTTGACCTGTTATTTAGTTAAAATGCCGAGTATTTACTTAGAAAAGGCGCTTAATATCCTTTCGGATATGGTGATAAGGCCTAAACTTTCCCAGGTTGAGATTAAGAAAGAAAGGACCGTAATCCTCGAAGAGCTTAAAATGTACAAAGATTTACCGCAAAGCTACGTATATGAATTATTGGATGAGCTTTTATGGCCTAACCAGCCCTTAGGCGCGCCAATCATAGGCAGCGTTGATTCTCTTTTGAAGGTAGATAGAAAAGGGCTCCTTTCTTTCAAGAATAATTATTATAATGCATCGAATATGATTATCAGTGCAGCCGGTAATATTGATGAATATAAATTAGACAAAATGGTAAGCAGGATATTCTCCTCATTGCCTAAGAGAAAAGATAATGTATTTATCAAAGCAAGACACGGGCAGGATAAAACAAGGATAAAGGTTTTTCATAAAGATACCGAGCAAACTCATATGGCATTAGGTTTCAGGGGGTTCAGGCGCGGCCATCCCCTGAGGCATGCTGTGGGTTTATTGCATGTTATCCTCGGGGCTAATATGTCCAGCCGGCTCTTCAATGAAGTCAGGGAGAAGCGCGGCCTTGCCTATGAAATCGGAACAGCGGTGAAGCGTTTTTATGATACCGGGGCTTTCCTGGTGCATGCCGGGATTGATAACCGTAAGGTGCCCGATGCTGTCTCTTTAATTTTAAAGGAGCTTGTTAAGGTTAAGGAATCATTGGTTAAAGTCGGTGAGTTTAACCGGGCAAAAGAGTTTTATATAGGGCAGTTAAGGCTGGGGTTGGAAGATACCATGGAACATATGCTCTGGATAGGGGAGACTACCGCTACTTTAGAGAAGACTTATTCTTTAGATAATATAATTAATGAGGTTAACCGGGTGAATAGAGAAGATATCCTTAAATGTGCCCGTTTTCTTTTTAAAGATAATAATCTTAACCTAAGTTTAATCGGTCCGCTTAAGGGGGCGGAAGATAAGATTCGTAAGGGGCTTAATTTAAGTTAAGTATGGGTAATATTATAATAGTTTCAGTATTGTTTTTAATTCTGGCGGTAATTTCGTTTCTCTTCGCGGCTTCGGAAACATCAATTATTGCCCTTAGCAGGATAAGGCTGCGCCATATGGTTGCCAAGGGCATTAAAAAGGCCCAGAGTATTCAGAGATTATCGGGGAAGATGGATAAGTTTATCGCAGCTATTTTGATAGGAAACAATTTTGTCAATATCGCTATGTCAGCGATAATAACGGCTTTATGCATACCTATATTCGGATTTAACTGGGGTACTTTAATCGCAACCTTCATTACAGCTTTTTTTGTGCTTATATTTTGCGAAATTACCCCCAAGATTTTTGCTACAAAACATACTGAAAAGGTATCTTTATTTGTGGCGCCCATAATGGAAGGGTTTGTAAAAGTGCTGGGGCCTTTAACCAAGTTTTTTATATGGGCGAGTAATGCTATGCTTAGGCTATTAGGTATAGACCCCCCGGTCAAGCGCTCTCCCTTGATAACCGAGGAAGAGTTAAAACTTATGATTGAGGTGGGTAAGGAGGAGGGGGTTGTAAGCGATGATGAGAGGAAGATGCTTCATCGTATCTTTGAATTCGGGGATACCAAGGTTAGCGACTGTATGATATCCAGGGATGAAATTGTAGCGGTAAATATAAATACTAACTCCGAAGAGTTGTTAAATATGTTCGTGGAAGAGGGGCATGCGAGGCTTCCGGTATATAACGGAACCGTGGATAATATTGTGGGGGTAATTTATGCCCGCGACTTGCTCTATATTTTAAGGGATAAAGGGTTATTTCTTCTTCAGGACCTCATACATAATCCCTATTATGTCTTGGGGACTATGCGGGTTAGTGAGCTATTGCGCCGGTTCCAGGCGGATAAGATTCAGATGGCTATAGTGGTAGATAAGGATAAAAAGACCCTTGGGCTTTTAACTCTTGAGGATTTGATTGAGGAGATAGTAGGAGAGATAGAGGAGGATAACGGCTCCCGACTTTATAAATAAAAATTGACCTTTTACTTTAAAGTTGTATAATAAAAAAAGTGTAGTTACAGAAAACAAGGAGGAAATATGGCAGAAACAGGTTATTGTGTTAAGTGTAAAGCAAAAAAAGAGATGAAGGGCGAGCAGAAGGTCACCATGAAGAACGGCCGTTCGGCGATGAAGGGTAAATGCTCTACCTGCGGCACCGGTATGTATAAAATATTAGGCAAATAGGTATTTTAAATAAGAGGTATAGTTAAAATAGAGATAAAGAAATTAGCACAACGTATTGCTTTAATTGCTAAGTCCAAGAAGGCGCAGAAGGTGGTAATCTTGGATATCCGTAAGGTTGCCGCTTTCTGCGATTATTTTGTGATTGCTAGCGCTACCTCCATGAGGCAGGTAAATGCGATTGCCCAGGCAATGGCGCAGGATTTAAGCAGGGATAAAATAAAACCGCTCTCCTCCTTAGCCCAAAATGACGAATCAGGTTGGATAGTCCTTGATTTCAATTCGGTCGTCGCCCATATATTCTATAAACCGATGAGGGAATTCTATGGTCTTGAGCACCTCTGGTCCGATGCAAAAAAAGTAAGAGCAGTATAGTCCCTCCATGAAAGAAAATATTCAAGAAGAAATAATCAAATTAATAAAATTATCTTTAGCCGACTTAAAGATTGATCCTGTCCTATGGGATGATTTACGTTTGGATTCTCCCCAAGATATTAAATTCGGAGATTTCTCTACTAATATCGCTATGCGCTTAAGCAAGGCTTTAAAGATGCCTGCGGGGAGAATAGCCCTCAATATCTTAGAGAGCATCAATACCTACTTTAAAAAGTTTAGTTTAGGGGATCATATTAAAGAGGTGAAGATCGAGGGCGCAGGTTTTATAAATTTCTACCTTAGCGAGAGCTATCTGCACGAAGAGTTAAAGGATATATTAAGCAGGGATGTTAAGGCTTTAAGTATTAACGCGGGGAAGGGTAAGCCGGTATTGATAGAATTTGTAAGCGCAAACCCTACGGGTTCTCTTTCGGTAGCCCATGCCCGTCAGGCAGCAGTAGGAGATGCCTTAGCAAAGATTCTCGGCTTCTTAGGTTTTGAGGTTAAAAAGGAATACTATTTAAATGATGAAGGCAACCAAATCGATATATTGGGAAAGTCAGTCTCCCTAAGGATGAAAGAGCTGTCTAACGAGAGGATAGAGTTCCCGGAGAACTATTATCAGGGAGAGTATATCTATGATATAGCCAGGGAAGCTATTGCTAAAAGGATTGGCGATTCCAATTTGGGAGATTTTGCGGCAGAATATATTCTAGGCCTGATTAAAAAAGAACTGGTAGATTTCGGGGTAGATTTCGATCATTGGTATTCACAGAAAGAACTAACTAAGAGCGGGAAAATTGAGAAGGTATTTGCGATACTAAAGAAAAAAGGATTTTTATACGATAAAGAAGGGGCCTTATGGTTTAAGTCTACGTCTTTTGGGGATGATAAAGATAGGGTGGTTATAAAAAGCGACGGCTCTTATACCTATCTTGCCCCGGATATTGCTTACCATGACGATAAGTATAAACGGGGGTTTAAATGGTTGATAAACCTTTGGGGCCCTGATCACCACGGTTATATCTCAAGGCTTAAGGCATCCGTAGAGGCCTTTGGCAGGGATAAGGATTCTCTTTCTATTTTGATAGTCCAGCTGGCTACTATTTTCAGGGGAGGAAAGCCCGTTCAGATGTCTACCCGAAAGGGAGAGTATATAACCTTAAGAGAGGTTCTTAATGAGGTAGGTAGGGATGCTTCCAGATTCTTTTTTATGTCGCGACGTATCTCCAGCCATCTTGATTTCGATTTAGATATTGCTAAGAAAGAGACTGTGGAAAATCCGGTATATTACGTGCAGTATGCCTATGCCCGTATCTGCAGTATTTTGCGTAACGGTGCGATAAGATTGGATAAGAATGCCAATCTTGCGTTGCTTAAAGAGGCGGAAGAAGTTTTCTTAATTAAGAAGCTACTCAAGTTTACTTATATACTGAATGTTTGTTTAAATACTCAGGATCCTTATATGCTGACTGTTTATCTCCAGGAAGTTGCTGAGGCCTTCCATAAATTCTACGACTTGCACCGGGTCTTAACCGATGATGAGGCTCTATCTAAGGCCAGGATCGCTCTTATCGAAGGGGTTAGGATAGTCATTGCTGCGGGTTTGGATTTACTGGGTATCTCTAAACCTGACAAAATGTAGTCTATGCATGCTCACAAGATACTTAATTTTCCTCTCCTTAATCAGTCTCTCCAGGATAAAATAAGCAAAGAGTTAAAGATATCCAAGATTACCTCTCAGGTTTTGATAAACCGAGGTATTTCCTCGGTTTCCCAGGCTAATGAATTCCTTAATGCAGGCTTAGCCCAGATGCTCGACCCTTTTTCATTCCCCGATATGAAGAAATCGGTTGAACGGATAAGAGAGGCAGCAAGAAATAGGGAGAAGGTAATGGTTTTCGGCGACTATGATGTTGACGGCATAACAAGCGTAGCAGTCTTACAGGGCAGCTTACAGAAACTGGGGATTAATACAGAATACTATATGCCGCATCGGATCAAGGAAGGGTATGGTTTAAACAAAGATATCCTCTCCATTGCTAAGGCAAGAGGGATAAGGCTATTAATTACCGTAGATTGCGGAATAAATGACATATTACAAATTCATGAGCTAAAGAAAAATAATATCGATACTATTGTTACTGATCACCACCAACCTTTCGGTAATGATTTGCCTTGCGCGGTAGGCGTAATTAACCCTAAGGTCAATGCAAGCCCGTATAAGTACCGTGATTTAGCCGGGGTAGGGGTTGCCTTTAAGTTATGCCAGGCTCTTTCTGGTTCTATCCTGGTTGATGAGCTTGATTTAGTTGCTATAGGGACTGTGGCTGATGTAGTTCCTTTAACTGGAGAGAACCGTATAATTGTCAAGGAGGGGCTTAAGGTTATCTCTAGGGGCAAAAGGATCGGGCTTAAGGCCCTTATAAATAGAGCCGGTATCCGCGGCAATAAATTTAATCCTACTTTTATTAGTTTTATTCTTGCCCCTCGTCTGAATGCCTCCGGCCGCATAGACTCCGCCCAGGATTCTTTGAGTCTTTTGATTACCAGCGATGATAAAAAGGCCCGGGTCTTAGCTGATGTCCTTGAGCAGCATAACCGTACGCGACAGCGTTTAGAGTGTAAGATAATGGATGAGGCTGAGGCAATTATTAATAAGGATATTAATTTCAAAGAGCATAAGGTTATAGTGGTAGCTAAAGAGGATTGGCATCAGGGTGTTTTAGGTATTGTTGCTTCTAAGTTAGCCGATAGGTTTTATCGTCCGGCGATAGTTATCTCTTTGAGCGATAAAATATGCAGAGGCTCCGCACGTTCTATAAAGAATTTCCATCTTTTTAATGCCCTGGGCGAATGTAGCCAGTTTCTGGATGGTTTTGGCGGCCATGCACATGCGGCAGGGCTTACTATCACCCGTGAGAGCATCGATGACTTCAGGGATAGCATCAATAGGCTTGCGCATAAGCAGTTATCGCTGGAGGACCTTTTGCCGAGTTTGGATATTGATATGGAGTTGAGCCTTTTGGATTTAGAGGAAAAGACAGTGGCTGAGCTTAATCTGCTTGCCCCTTTTGGGGCAGGAAACAGAGAGCCTCTATTTTTTACGCGGCATCTCAGATTAAAGGGTGAACCCAGGGATTTAGCGCGTGAAACATTAAAATTTCACGTTACCGATGGCCGTTATACTAGAGAGGTAATCGGTTTTGGGATGCGGCCGCTAAAGAACAGCCTTAAAGAAGCGGAAACTTTTGATTTAGTCTATACTGCGCGTATGGATAATTGGCTGGATGAGGCTTCAGTTATTTTAGAGGCTAAGGATATATTTTTCAGGTAGAAGGTACTTAAGCCTTCTTAATATTCCCTTTTTTAATGCATTTGGCGCAGACGTAGACTTTTCTTGGATGGCCGTCAATAATAATACGCATCTTTTGA
The DNA here is from genome assembly GCA_029563245.1 of Candidatus Omnitrophota bacterium. Taxonomy (GTDB): domain Bacteria; phylum Omnitrophota; class Gorgyraeia; order Gygaellales; family Profunditerraquicolaceae; genus Sherwoodlollariibacterium. The sequence continues at coordinate 5,699 of JAKQSG010000069.1, read as the reverse complement.
AGGTTAGGGATGAATTTGCGCATAGTCCAGCGGCTGATCTTAGAGCCGGTGCCGCCTTTTGCCTTATATTGCCCTTTACGGGTGACAATTTTTCCTTTGAGTTCGCCTTTTTTACATATGGCACATTTTTTAAGCATTTTATTTACTCCTTAATTATTAATTAGTAAGTATACTTGAATTTAAGATATTGTCAAGATAGAATATATAAAGATGAATGATAAGATATTAGATAGCTTGAATGAGGAGCAACTAAATGCGGTAACTCATCGTGAGGGGCCGCTATTGATTATTGCCGGTGCCGGTACCGGCAAAACCCGCGTTATCAGCCGCAGGATCTCTTGGCTTATTTCGGAAGGGTTAGCTAAGACTGATGAGATATTAGCGCTTACCTTTACGGATAAGGCAGCTAAGGAGATGCAGGAACGCGTAGATATACTATTGCCCTACGGGTATACCGATATTTGGATATCTACTTTTCATGCCTTTGGCGATAAGCTTCTCAGGGAGAATGCACTTATATCCGGGATTAATCCTGATTTTAAGGTTTTAACACAGGCGGAATCAGCGGTTTTTTTTCGTGAGCACCTTTTTGAATTTAACCTGAGCTATTTCCGGCCCTTAGCGGATCCCACCCGTTTTATTGAAGCGATGATTTCTTTTTTTAGCCGCGCTAAGGATGAAGATATCTCCCCTGAAGAATATTTCAGATATGCCCAAGAATTCGCTGTTAAAACTAAGGGGAATAAGGACGATGCTGCTCTTCAAGAGGAGTCCCTCCTCCAGATGGAGGTTGCCCTGGCCTATATAAAATATCAGGAATTATTATCCAGGGAGAGCCTGCTTGATTTCGGAAACCAGTTTTATATGGCCCTTGAGCTTTTGCGTAAACACCCGGCGGTATTAAAAAGATACCAAGGGCAATTCAAATATATACTGGTAGATGAGTTTCAGGATACAAATTTCGCCCAATTTCAGATTATAAAGATTTTGGCGGCGCAGTATAAGAATGTTACCGTGGTTGCCGATGACGACCAGTGTATTTATCGATGGAGAGGCGCTGCCTATAGTAATATCCTTAATTTTGACAAGGAATTTCCTAACGCCAAGAAGATAAGCCTCATTCAGAATTATCGTTCAACCCAGCCGATATTGGATGCGGCTTACAGGCTCATCCAGAACAATAATCCGGAGCGTTTTGAGGTAAAGGCTAATATTAATAAACGTTTATTAGGAGTGGCTAAAGAAGGGAAGCTGCCTTGCCATCTGCATTTTGATACCCTTTCTACTGAAGCTGATAATGTGGCAAAGATAATAAAGGATAAGGTTACAGGCAAGGGATTTAGTTACAGGGATTTTGCAATATTGGTACGTTCCAATTCCGATGCCGAGAGTTTTCTGCAGGCTTTGAATATGCAGAATATTCCTTGGCAGTTTAGCGGTAACCAGGGGCTTTACGCCAGGGAGGAGGTGAGATTGTGCATAAACTTTCTGCGCGTGATCGCTAATCCCTTTGATTCTTTAAGCCTATATTATCTGTCAAGTTGCGAAATTTACCCTATAAAACTCAGCGATCTTTCCCTCTGTAGCCATTACGCTCGACGACGGAATAAATCTCTATACTCTGTTTTTATGGAGATAGGTTCTATTGAGGAGCTTGAGGCTATCAGTTTAGAGTCAAAAGAAAGAATCTCTATCCTTTTAAGCGATATTGACAAGTATCTTAATGTCAGCCGCAGAGAAACAACCGGTAGGCTCTTATATGCCTTTCTTTCCGATTCTGGATATTTAAAGAGGTTGACCGGGAAACAAAGTCTTGAGAATGAATCTAAAATTCAAAACCTAGCCAAGTTTTTTAATCATGTGCGTGATTTTGAATTGGTTGCTAAAGAAGACCGGGTAATGGTTTTTGTAAATTACCTTAATCTTTTGATCGAAGCAGGAGATGACCCGCCTACGGTTGAGGCGGATTTAGATTCTGATGCAGTTAATGTCCTTACGATTCATAAGGCCAAGGGCCTTGAATTTAGGGTCGTATTTTTAGTTAGCCTCGTGCAGGGGCGTTTCCCCTGGCCACGCAGGAGCGGCGGAATCGAATTGCCCGATCTTTTGATAAAAGAAGTTTTACCTACAGGAGATTTCCATATACAGGAAGAGCGCCGTCTTTTTTATGTAGGTATGACTAGGGCAAAAGAAGAGCTCTATTTAACCAGCGCAGAAGATTACGGAGGGAAGCGGTTACGTAGGGTCAGCCAGTTTGTCTTGGAGGCATTAGGTAAAGAGGCAAAGGATAAAGACAAAAAGAAGGTAAGCGCGATGGAAGTCATTGAACGTTTTGCTCCCAGGAAGGAATCGGTTAAGACCAGAGAGGTGACACAGGCTAAGCCGGTAGCGCTCTATTATTACCAGATTGACGATTATAAAACCTGTCCTTTGAAATATAAATATGTGAATATTCTTCGCGTTCCCATAATGGAGCACCATACGGTTATCTATGGCCGGGCAATGCATGATGCGGTAAGCAAATATTATCAGTATAAGATATCCGGCAGGAAAATGTCTCTGGCAGATATACTTAATGCCTTTAGGGGCAGTTTTGATCCGCAGGGTTTTATCGATTTAAACCACCAAAAGGAGCGCCTGTGTGTAGGAGAGGCGGCTTTAACCAGATTTTTCAAAGACGAGCAAAGGCGCAAGGTTAACCCTAAGTTTATAGAAGAGCCTTTTAATTTCAAATTCAACGATATAAAGATTACCGGGCGTTTTGACCGGGTAGATGAAGATCCTGAAGGCGCTGTGATTATGGATTTTAAGACTTCGGAAATAAGACATCAGAAAGATGCCGACAAGCGCGTAAAGGCAAGCAGCCAGCTTAGGCTTTATTCGCTTGCCTATCAAAGAATTTTCGGAAGGCTGCCCAAAAGAGTCGCGCTCTACTTTCTGGAGTCAGGCATTATCGGATCAAGAGAAATATCTGAGGAAGATTTAGATGAAATTAAAGAAGATATTGTTGAAGTTGCCCAGGGTATTCGTAATGAAGATTTTAGGGCTACACCTGCTTATATGGCTTGTGCCTATTGTGCCTATAATCAAATTTGCCCTTCAGCAAAAATGCGTTAAGGTTATTTTTATGGATGCCAAGATCGGTCATTTAAAAGTAAATATCTTTAAGATTAAAAACCGTTTCGGTTACGCGGCTCTTTGCTGCGATCATCTCACGGAGGGTAAAACCCCGCAAGAGGCCTATGATCGCATGATTAAGGCTTTACGTAGAAGTAGCCGTAAAGGGATAGCTTAATCCTTAAGATATAAATAAAGAAAATTATTGTTGTGCAATTTATCTTTTAGCTATACAATATTGAATCAAATAAAAAAAGGAGAAAGAATGGTTGAGCGTAGCGAGTTCAAGGGCAAGCCGGTTCTGGTGATTAAAAGGGATGAAAATGACCAATACCCATTTTCATTCGGTTTAAGCAAGGCCAAGCTAATTTTAGAGAATATTGAGGAAATCAAAACCTTTGTTTCGGAGTCTGAAAGCAAGCAATAAGCCAAAATAAATATTTGTTCTGTTGACTTTAATTCGAAATTAACATATAATAATAAAAGATAAGAGGAGGTGAGCAGTTTTGGTTTTAGTAAAGGAAGATAAGGCAAAGATTATCGATAATTTTAAGGTCCACGCTAGGGATACAGGTTCAGCTGAGGTCCAGATAGCGATATTAACCGAGAGGATTAATCTCTTAGGGGAACATTTTAAACTCCACAAAAAAGATTTCCATTCCCGCCGCGGATTGCTTACCTTGGTAGGTACGCGCCGTAGGCTCCTCAACTATCTCAAGAGTAAGGATACCAAGAAATACGAAGAGGTTTTGGTTAAGCTTCACTTGAGAAAGTAAAATAAAGGATTAATATTAATAAAATGAGCGATAAAAGTCTAAAAATAAAATTTGCAGAGCGTGATTTAACCTTAGAGACAGGTAGGATCGCTAAACAGGCTAACGGGTCTGTAACTATAACCTATGGCGGAACCGTTGTCTTGGCTACGGCATGTATGTCTCGTGAAATAAAAGAAGGGCGTGATTTCTTTCCTCTTACCGTGGAATATCAGGAGAAAACTTATGCTGCCGGCAGGATCCCCGGAGGATTTTTTAAAAGGGAGGGAAGGCCTTCGGAGAGCGAAATCCTTACTGCACGGCTCATTGATCGTCCTATAAGGCCGCTTTTCCCTAAGGGGCTATTTAATGATGTGCAGGTAATGGTTATTGTTTTATCTAGCGACGGGGAGAATGATCCTGATGTTTTAGCGGTCAATGCGGCATCGGCGGCGCTTTGTATCTCAGATATACCTTTTAATGGCCCGCTGGCAGCCTGTAGAGTAGCTAGGGTTGAGGGGGCATTAGTAATAAATCCTACATATGCCCAGCTGGATATTGCGGACCTGGAAGTTATTGTAGTTATGAATAGTAAAGGTATAGTTATGCTTGAATCAAGGGCCAAAGAGATATCTGAAGAGGATTATCTTAGTGCCGTAAAATTCGGGCAGGGGTATTTAAAGGATTTGTTATTGATGCAGGAGGAGTTTACCAAAAGACATGGCCGGGGAAAGAAGGCCGTTGAGCTTAAAAAAGTTCCTGCGGAACTAAAATCTAAGGTAGCAGAGCTTTCACGCGAAAAGCTTAAAGAGGTATATAATTTAGCTAAGAAAGAGGACCGTGAAGAGTCAGTGCATCTGTTAGGTAAGGAACTAGAGGAGAAGCTTACCCTTGAGGGTTATACAGTTGACCAGGTTAAGATGTCGCTTTCTGAGGTTGAAGAAGAGGAAGTCAGAAGCAAGATCCTCAGGGAGAATGTCCGTTTGGACGGCAGAGGTTTGAAAGATATCCGTTCAATTACCTGCGAGGTTGCGGTTCTGCCGTGTACCCATGGTTCAAGTATATTTACCCGCGGCCAAACGCAAAGCCTTGCGGTAACTACTCTGGGTACAGGGGAAGACGAGCAGATGGTAGAGGCCCTGGAGGGCAAGAAGTACAAGAATTTCATGCTGCATTATAGCTTTCCTCCTTTTAGCGTCGGAGAAACCGGTCCGGTAAGAGGGCCAGGCAGACGAGAGATCGGCCATGGTGTCTTGGCGGAGAAATCTCTTTTGGCAGTTATGCCTTCCAGAGAGAGTTTTCCTTATACCGTAAGAGTGGTTTCTGAGATTTTGGAGTCTAACGGTTCTTCAAGTATGGCTACGGTATGTGCGGCGACATTATCCCTGATGGATGCAGGGGTGCCTATTAAGGCCCCTGTTGCGGGAATTGCCCTGGGATTGATTAAAGATAGTGATAAAGAGCTTATACTTACGGATATAGCAGGTCTTGAAGACCATTTCGGAGATATGGATTTTAAGGTTGCCGGTACCACTTCTGGCATGACTGCGGTGCAGCTGGATTTAAAGATCGACGGTATATCTGTAGAGCTCTTAGAGAGGTGTTTATTTGATGCTAAAGAAGCAAGGATGATTATCCTGGGTAAAATGAGCGCAGTTTTAGCGGCTCCGCGTAAGGAATTATCTAGCTATGCCCCGCGTATAGACGTTTTAAAGATAAATACCGAGAAGATCGGAGAGCTTATCGGACCCGGAGGAAAGAATATAAAAGCTATAATAGCCGCTACCGGCGCGAGCGTAGATATAAAGGATGACGGTACTGTATTGGTGG
>JAKQSG010000055.1 GCA_029563245.1 Candidatus Omnitrophota bacterium | reverse complement strand
CGCATTCTGTTAGCGCTAAGGCTACTAATGATTCTTCTCTTCTGGTTATCGATAAAGAAGATTTTGATTTTGTTTTAGCTAAAATACCACGCTTAGCCATTGATTTAAGCCGCATGCTTTCGCGCAGGCTAAAACGTAAAGATATCCATCAGAAAACGATCTTTGAAAGTACGGTTGTTTCGGTTTTTAGCTCTTATTCCCAGGCAGGTAAGACTATTTACGCGCTTAATTTAGCCTTGAGCCTGAAGAGGGAGACTCGTAAGTCTGTCATCATATTGGATATTCTTCCTGTTGATAAGAAGCACAGTCTTCCTTATAGGCTAGGTATCCAGGAACAAAGGATATTCGATCTATCGAAAGATTGGCCAGATGCCCTCAGCCCGGCTAAGGATTTCATCCTTAGGAGTAAGTTTGATATCGATCTTTTATGTTTTTATTATAATCCTGAAGATGAGGCATGCGTAAGGCGGTTGGTGGGGATTTTAAGCGGCCTGGTTAATGATTACCACTATCTTATTCTTGATTTGCCTTCTTTGATGGACCGCAATATTTTTAGCATATTGAACCAATCCGATATAATCCATCTTTTAAGCGGGCCTGATGATTTAGATTTAAGAAAGACGCATAACCTTACGCAAAGGTTAATGGATGAGTTTGGTTTTCAGGAAAGTAAGATAAATATTATAATTAACGAATATAAGCTGTCTAAGATTACGCCTATGGAGCAAAGCCAGATTTTAGGGCGGAATATATTCGCGACACTTCCCCTGATAGTTTTCGGTGATTTGGACAGGTTAATATTGGATAGCCCGGATTGCGAATATTCAAGGGCAGTACGCCGGATTGCCCGTTATATAGGTGAATCAATGGTCGGGCTGGTTTTAGGTGTAGGTGTGGGATACGGCTTTTGCCATATCGGAGTGCTAAAGGTTATAGAAGAAGAAAATATCCCTATTGATATTATTGCAGGTTCGAGCATAGGCTCTTTGATTGCCAGCCTTTGGGCAATCGGCAAGTCCAGCTCGGAAATATTAGAGATTACCGCTGAATTTAAGGAGCCTAAGCATATCTGGGGGCTCGTAGATTTAACTATCCCCCAGTTAGGTTTTATTAAGGGCAATAAACTGCATAAGTTTCTGAAGAAATATCTGGGGGATAAGACTTTTTACGACGTGCGCCTTCCTTTAAAGATTATTGCCAGTGATGTAAAGAGGAAAGAGCCGCGTGTTTTAGATAAGGGGCTTTTAGTTGATGCGGTTATGGCTAGTTGCGCTATGCCCGGGGTATTTAAGCCGTTCAGGTTTAAAGAAGACTTGCTCTTTGATGGGGGAGTAATTAACCCTTTACCTACCGAGCCTCTCTTTAAGATGGGAGTGAAGAAAATCATTGCGGTTAACGTGACGCCTTCGCGGGAAGATATATTGCGCCAGTATGACAGGATAAAAGAAGATATGAAGGTTAATTTAGTAAGCGAGATTAAAAAGAAAAATTGGTTTGGCCTGGGAAATTATTTTAAGAATTCTTTTGGGACGAATATACTGGATATTGTTTTCAGTAGCGTTGAGATACTGCAGTCAGAGGTGGCTAAAAAAGAAGCGCAATTAGCAGATGTGGTTTTACATCCTGATACTTCAGGTTTATACTGGTTAGAATTGCATAAGTCAAGAGAATTTGCTAAACGGGGGGAAGAAGAGGCGCGTAGGAACTTGGATAAAATATGGCAGGTTATTAATAGTTAGGAGGGTGTGATGAAAATGATAAGGCTGTTTTTATTTCTTCTGATTTGCTGTATTCTTAGCGGTTGCTGCGGGCCTAAGGAGGCAATTAAGGGATTCTGCGGGATATCCACTAAGGTCTTAGAAGACAAGCGTAAGGATGCTGTAGCCAGGGATTTTAGCCTGGACTTTGATACAACCCGCACTAAAATAAGAGAAGTCTTAACAAAGGAAGGATCTTATATCTACAGTGAGGATTTGTCTTTAAATCTTATTGCTGTTTTTGTCTCTGAAACAGATGCAACTCCCGTAGGGATATTCTTAACTGCCTTAGACGTAGATAATACGCGGGTAGAGATATCCAGTCCTTCTACTTATGGTAAAGAGACTATCGCCAAGAATATTTTCGGCGCGCTGAAAGGAACATTAAATGAAAAGAAATAATGACTGTTGTATCGGCGAGCTTATTAAAAAATGCCATGCTACTGCCAAACTTAAGGGCTGGTGGGATCACCAGCGTAACGAAGGCGAGCTCATAGCGCTTATGCATTCGGAATTATCTGAGGCGCTTGAGGCAATGCGTAATCATTTAGGGCAAAATGCCGTAGCTGAAGAATTAGCCGATTGCTGCATACGTATCTTTGATTACTGCGGCGCAAGAAAAATAGATTTGGGGAAAGCACTCTTAAAAAAGATGGAGTATAATAAGACCCGTCCGATAAGGCACGGGAAGAAATTCTAGCCTCATTATGGTTAAAAAACGAGATAGTTGGGGATCGCGCCTGGGGATAATTATGGCGGTTGCAGGCTCGGCAATAGGGCTGGGAAATTTCTTAAGATTTCCGGCTAAGGCGGCTGCAAACGGGGGAGGTGCTTTTATGATCCCCTATTTTGTTTCATTTGTATTATTAGGGATACCCTTGATGTGGGTGGAATGGACATTAGGGCGCTACGGAGGCGGCTATGGGCATGGGACTGCCCCGGGTATTTTCCATAGCCTATGGAAGAAAAACCGTTTTATAAAATATTTCGGCGTTATAGGGATATTTGGCCCGCTGGTTATTTTTATCTACTATGTTTATATTGAATCCTGGACTCTTGCTTATAGTTTTTTTGCCATTTCTGGTAAATATTCCGGGCTCCTGGATTTAGCGGGGATGAAAAGCTTTCTTCTGGGATTCCAGGGTTTGGAGAAAAATGGGTATTTCAACGGTTTACATACGGCGTATCTTTTCTTTTTAGTTACTTTTCTTTTGAATATAGTAGTTATATATTACGGGATAAAGGGGGGGATTGAAAAAATGTGTAAATTTGCGATGCCCCTTTTATTTATTTTTGCTTTAATTTTAATGTTTAGGGTATTTACCTTGGGTACGCCGGATGCCCTTAAACCTGATTGGAATATCCTAAATGGTTTTGGTTTCTTGTGGAATGCGGATTTCTCTGCTTTAAAATCAGCTAAAATCTGGCTTGAGGCAGCAGGGCAG
>JAKQSG010000057.1 GCA_029563245.1 Candidatus Omnitrophota bacterium | reverse complement strand
GATAGGAACCGATTAGCTCTGCAATCAGACCTTTTGTCCGCGGCTGTGCTAGGAATCGAAAATGTTTTAATATTAACCGGAGATCATACCACCGCGGGGGATCATCCTGAGGCAAAACCGGTTTTTGACCTCGATTCGGTTCAACTTTTGCAGGCGGCTGACAGATTAGGCCAAGGTTTTGATATAAAAGGAAACAGGTTAAGCGGTAAACCGCCAAATTTCTGCCTGGGGGCGGTCGTTAACCCCGGGGCAGATCCTTTAGAGCCGCAGATTATAAAAATGGAAAAGAAAATAGCCGCCGGCGCTCAGTTTTTCCAGACCCAGGCAGTATATGACATAAAGATCTTCGAGAATTTTCTTAAGAAAACCAGGCATCTTAAAACTAAGATTATGGCCGGGATTGTTTTGCTTAAATCTGCAGGTATGGCTGAATATATGAATCAAAATGTGGCAGGGGTAAGCGTTCCCGAAGAATTAATTAAGAAGATGTCTGAGGCAGAAGATAAGGTAAAACAATCTGTTAAGATCGCATCAGGGATTATAAAGGAATTAAAGCCAATGTGTGAGGGAATTCATATTATGCCTATTGGGTGGGGTAGGTTTGTTCCAGAAGTTTTAGATGCTTCAGGGTTATGATGAAACATATTGTTATTATAGGGGCTTCAGCCTCCGGTCATAATGTTGCCTTCAAGATAAGAGAGAAAAATAAAGCCTGTAAAATAACCTTGATCAGCGAAGAAGGTTATTTAGCTTATGATCACCTAAGGCTAGCTGATTTTATTAGCGGGATAATAAGCGAGAAGGATATATTTTTATGCAATGAAAATGATTATGCGCGGCAGCGCATAGATTTCCTTAAGAATAAGAAAGTTTCAGGTATTAACATACAGAAAGGTCTGCTCTATTTTAAGGATAAGGGGAACATCAATTATGATATCTTAATAATCGCCTCCGGCAGGAGCCCGACTATTTTGGATATACCCGGTGCCAGAAAAGAAGGGGCCTATCGCCTATATAGTCTGGATGATGCTAAAGAATTTCTTAAGCGTTATATATCCTCTCCGGTTTGTATAGTAGGAAGCAGTAGTTTTGCCCTAAAGATAGCAGAGGCGGTTTCGGAGAAATACGGGGTTGAAACAAAGATATTAAGTTCTTCTTCTTTTAATCCTGCGGACTTACCGTCAAGGTCAGAGGTTATTAACGATTCCCTGATTGAGGTTATCGGTGAGGGGGAAGTCCAGGCGGTTAAACTTAAAAGCGGCAAGGTATTAGGGGTATCTGCGGTTTTATTTATGGATAATTATAAGGCCAATATTGATTTCCTGAAAAATACGGATATACAAATAAATGAGGATTATATCGCGGTTAATGGGCTTATGGCTACTAATTACGATAATATTTTTGCCTGCGGTAGTATCATCGGCAGGGATAGTTTAGCGGTAAGCCTAATGCTGGCGGATAATATAACTAATAGATTAGGCCAAGAGGATGCCGGAAACATTAGCGCAGTTAAGTGAAAAGGGAAGAGCCGCATTATCAAATTTGGCCCGCCAAGCTTTAAATAAGGCAATTTCTTTTTACGGAAAAGAGGCTGAGGTTTCTTTTCCCGGAACAAATTATCACCTCCCCCTGATTAATATCCTTTTAAATGTAAAAGTAAATACTTTGGCAGATTTATCCTTTGCTTTAGATAAATCCGAGGAAGAAGGTTCCTTGTTTCCTTCGGAAGGAATATTGAATAAGGGTTTATCTGTTTTAGCCTGCAAGGAGGCATTGGCTGCCTTGGCAGTATTCAATAAGGCGCATCCTTTGCAAGGTAACGGCTTCATGCCTGATAGTATGTTGCGCTCTTTGGGCCTGAGGCTTATTGACGGGCGGGTATCAGCGCTAGCAGTAATTTTGGGTCCGGCCAAAGATACTGATTCTGCCCATGGTCTTATTAGAGAATTTAAATCCAGAGGGATTGTTAGTTTACTCGCCGGTAATATTAACGGTATTACTATGGAAGGCCAACTTAAGAGCATCCAATTAGGATTAGATGATAGCATTATTGCGCTGGGAAGCGATTATCTATCTGCCATTTATGCTATCAATTTTATAGTCCGTCTTCCCTTAATTTATGGTGGTTATTGTCTTGGACAGCGCCAGCAGATAATAGATTATATCCGTAAGCGTATTTTAGCCTTCTCTCTCTTGTTGGGGAAGGCTGATGAGGTGGGTATAGCTTGTGGCTTGGGTGCAATGGCCTTGGGTATACCTCTTATAACTGATCTAAACTTGCCTCGATTGGGGAAAATAGATACTACTTTGTTTGAGGCCTTGACAATAGAAAGTGATTATAAAAAGATTCCTTCTCGGTGCCTACTTGCTCGCGGCATTAAGGCTAAGATTATAAATATGGAGATACCCTTATCCTACGGTACGAACTTTGAGGGAGAAAAAGTAAGGCAGGATGATTTGCAGGTTGAATTCGGGGGTAAGGAAAATTTGTCTTTTGAGCTCTTGGTTTCACAAGAAGAGGCAAATGTGGAAGACGGCAAGGTAGAGGTTTTTGGTCCGGATTTGGATATTCTTGAAAAGGATGTAAGGTTTTTGCCTTTAGCAATAGTGGTAAATGTTTACGGTCGTAAGATGCAAAAAGATTTTGAATCGATGCTTGAACGCCAGATTGATCGTTTTATCAATTATGCTTGCGGTATAATGCATGAGGGGCAAAGGGATGCTAGTTTAATTAGGGTAAGCCGTGATGCATTCTCAAAAGGCTTTAAGCTTAAGGATCTGGGTACCATATTGTATACTATGTTTCATCGTGAGTATGGCGCAATCATCGATAAGGTAGAGGTCAGGTTGTATACTGATAAGGGTAATGTTGAGAGATTGTTAAGGCATGCAAAGGATATTTTCTCTCTACGCGATAAGTTAATGTTAGGGCTAACCGATGAGGGCGTGGATACCTATTATTCTTGCCTGCTCTGCCAGTCAATTACCCCCAATCATGTTTGTATCCTTACTCCTCAGAGGCCGGGCTTATGCGGGGCCTATTCTTGGCTGGATGCTAAGGCTTCTTCTGAGATTGTGCCTACAGGGGCTAATCAGCCTATATTCAAGGGTGAGCCGTTAGATTTAAGGTTAGGGCAGTGGGAGAATATCAATAAGTTTGTAAGGGAGAAGTCTAATCAAGCAGTAGAGAGTGTAAGTATTTATTCAATTGTGGATTCTCCGCAGACCTCCAGCGGGTATTTTGAATGCATTCTTGTTGTGGTGCCCGAGGTAAAAGGGGTAATGGTAGTTAACCGCGATTATCCTGGTTTGACTCCTTGCGGTATGAATTTCTCTGAATTATCTCTCTTGTTGAAGAGAGGGGCTCAGGTCCCGGGATTCTTAGGCATCAGTAAGCTTTATATCCTAAGCAGGAAGTTTATTTCAGCGGAAGGCGGACTTAGGCGACTGGTTTGGATGCCAAGGAAGTTAAAAAATCTTTTAGGCGAAGGAATTAAGCAGGAAGCCCTTAGTATAGGAGCACCCGGCCTGCTTGAAAAGATTGCCGATGAGGAAGATGCTATAAGCCTAAAGGAGCTTGAGAGCTATCTTTTAAAGGTTCGCCATCCATCGCTTTCCATGACGCCATTAATCTAATTTTTCTCTTGACGTCCAACGTTTATGCTATATAATAATAAACAATAATAAATGCCAACCGTAATCTTCAAGAGACGCTTGAAAAAAATAACCTTAAAATTACTTCTCTTTTTTATCCTTGTGGCCACTCCTGTTTTTGCGCAGGATTCAGCCTCTTTTAATAAACAGGAAGAACTTAATGTTTTAGAATCGCAAGCGCGGACATACCGCCAGGATGGGATTAGGGCCCAGGATTTGGGCGACCTGGATTCTGCGATGAAACTTTATCAAAAGGCGATAGAACTAGATCCTTCTTATGCTGTGGCATATAATGATTTGGGTGTTATTTATGAGGCTAAGGGCATGATCGATAGGGCGGAAGAGAGCTATCTAAAAGCTATTAAAACCGACCCGTATTATTTAAGTACCTATACTAACCTCGCCCTTCTCTATGAAGAAAAGAGGGAGTTAAATAAAGCGGCCTATTGCTGGAAGAAAAGGGCGGAATTGGGAGATCTCCAGGACCCATGGACTCAAAAAGCAAGGCAGCGTTTCTCAGATATCCGCTTGAGCCTCTCTCCGCGCCCTGTGCAGGATTCAAGAGAGCAGGATGTAATAAAGATGATGAAGGATATCGCTAACGAAAAGTATATTATGAGGCATGATGACAAAATGCTCGCGCGCAAGCATTTTGATAAAGCTAAAGATAGCTATGCCAAGGATGATTATGCTACTGCCGTAAAACAGGCATTAGATGCCTATCATTTAGACCCTGAAAATAAGGATATAAAGGAATTTATCGAGAGGACTCAGCATAGGGCGCTTACGCGATAGAAGCCACTTAAAGAAGCTTGCCTACCAAAATTGATTTTCAAATCTTATATTAATGAGCGGTAAAAAAATATATCTTTTAGATGCTATGGCCTTTTGCTATAGGGCATTTTATGCAGTCAGGGGCCTCACTACTTCTTTTGGACAACCTACCGGGGCCGTCTATGGTTTTGTAAATATTCTAAAGAGGGTTCTTAAGGAAGGCAATCCTGCTTATCTTGCGGCCTGTTTTGATGTCTCGAGGGATACCTTTAGATCGCGTAAATTTTCTGAATATAAAATACAACGGCCACCCATGCCAGATGAACTCTCTACCCAGATTCCCTTGATCAAAGAGATATTGTCTGGTTATGGGCTTAAGGTTGTGGAAAAGAAAGGTTATGAGGCGGATGATATTATTGCAACCTTTGCCAATAAATCCGCATCCTTAGGAATTCCTGTGACCATAGTAAGTTCAGATAAAGATATGCTGCAGCTGGTAGGCAAGGATATCGAAGTCTTTAATCCCTATAAGGATGATGGGCTAGTTTTTGATGAGAGCGTGGTTGAAGAGAGATTCGGCGTTAAGCCCAATCAAATTGTAGACATTTTAAGCCTTACCGGAGATAGCGCTGATAATATCCCCGGCATACCCGGAATTGGAGAGAAGACAGCGCTAAAATTGATAAAGGAATTTAAATCCTTGGAGGGCTTGCTAGGTAATATAGATAAAATAAGCAGCCAGGGGATAAGGGATGCAGTTGAGGCTAATAAGGAGAGGGCTAAGTTGAATAAGGAGCTGGTGGTTTTATCCAGCCAGCCTGAAATAGAATTTAATTTGGAAGAATTGAGGGTAGGAGTCCCCGATTTAAACGTTTTGGCAAGGATCTTTAAACGGCTTGAATTTAAGAGGTTGCTGACAGGATTGGATTATAAGCAAGAAGCCTCTAATCCCGTTAAAATAAGAGACTGCCACGATAGTGATTTGGCTAAGGATTTTAGAGGGGTAGACAAGTTATTAGTATCAGTTGATGATTACGGCAAGGTATTTTTCTATCTTAAGGGAGAGGCTGTGCATATTAGCGAGATCAAAGATAATGCCAGGAAAGTTCTATCTGATGCCAGAGTCATAAAGATCGGGCATGATTTAAAGAAGGCCAAAGTGGCCCTGGGAAGAAGAGGAATTTCTTTAGAAGGGTTAAATTTTGATACCATGATTGCCGCTTATTTATTAAACCCTTCCCGCTCAAGCTATGGCCTATCAGATATTGCTTCGGAGTATCTAGAGGGTGTTTCTTTAGTTAAAGACCTTTGCGCAGCGGATATATTTGATTTGGTGGAAAGACTTAAGCCCTTACTGGAGAAAGAACTTTTAGATAAAGGGCTTCTTAAATTGTTTAATGATATCGAGATGCCCCTGGCTAATGTTTTAGCAGAGATGGAGCTTTATGGGGTCAAGCTGGACCTAAGGCTATTAGCCTCTCTTTCCAAAGATTTAGGGAGTAGGCTCAAAGAATTAAACCGTAATATTTACAAACTGAGCGGTTCAGAATTTAATATTAATTCCCCTAAGCAATTGAGGGTGGTGCTTTTTGATGTCCTTAAGCTTCCCGTTATTAAAAAGACTAAGACCGGGCCATCTACCGATGAGGAGGTCCTGCATAAATTGGCGCAGAAGCATGAACTTCCCGGGCTCTTGTTGGAATACCGGCAGTTGACCAAATTAAAAACAACATATATTGACGCCCTGCCTTCTTTAGTTGATAGCAAGACAGAGAGGCTGCATACTTCTTTCAACCAATGTGCTACTGAAACGGGGAGGCTTAGTTCCAGCAATCCTAATTTGCAGAATATCCCCATTAGGACTGAAATCGGCAGCAAGATCAGAAAAGGCATAATTGCTTCAAGCAGGAAGAATTTGCTTATGTCTTGTGATTATTCGCAGATAGAGCTTAGGGTGCTAGCGCATCTCTCTAAGGATGAGAATCTTATTGCGGCCTTTAAATCTCATAGGGATATACATAAGGCTACCGCCGGGCTTATTTATGGCGTAGAAGAAAAAGATGTTACCGAGGAGATGCGAGATAACGCCAAGCGGGTTAATTTCGGTATTCTTTATGGCCTTACTTCTTTCGGGCTAAGCCGCGATTTAAATATTTCTTTTGATGAGGCACAGGCTTTTATCGATGCTTATTTCTTGCGTTACCCCATGGTTAAGGAATATATCGAAGAAACAATAAAGGAAGCTCAGGAGAAAGGGTTTGTTTCTACGATATTAGGCAGAAAAAGGTATATACCGGAAATTAACAGTAAGAATATGGCCGTACGCCAATTTGCTCAGCGCCAAGCGGTCAATACTCCTATACAGGGTTCTGCCTCGGATCTTATCAAATTAGCGATGATTAACGTGCAGAAGGAGATAAAGAAAATGTCTTTGAGCGCAAAGATGGTTTTGCAGATTCATGATGAGTTATTATTTGATCTGCCCTTGGGAGAGCTTCCTTCTTTAGCCGTATTGGTAAAGGATAAAATGGAAAAGGTTTTAAAGCTTGAAGTACCGGTGATAGTTGATATAAAAAAGGGGCATAACTGGCTGGAGATGTCTGCATATTCACTTGGAGGTAAGGAGTCATGAAAATAGCAATATGCGCTTCCGAGGTAGTCCCCTTTGCCAAGACCGGAGGGTTGGCGGATGTCTCGGGGGCATTATCTTTGGCTTTATCGAAGGCGGGACAGGAGATTGTCGTTGTAATGCCTTTTTATAAGGATATTGACAGAAAGAAGTTTAATATTCATAAGCTAAGCCCTGATATTTCATATTGTACAATCGCAGGAAGCCTGAAGGTTTATTTTATCGAGAACCAACA
>JAKQSG010000033.1 GCA_029563245.1 Candidatus Omnitrophota bacterium | reverse complement strand
CCGATAAAGGATTCGGTTCTTGGTTATGCAAAAGAAGCGAAAGATGTATTATCCGATGCAGGCTTGCGCGTAAGCATAGATGCGCGCAATGAAACCCTGGATAAGAAGATACGTAATGCCGAACTGGATAAGGTTCCTTATATATTAGTAGTCGGCCAGCGGGAAGAGAAATCTAAGTCCGTAGCGGTAAGAAAAAAGGGCAAAAGGGATATTATTACGGTCAGCCTGGCTGATTTTATAAAACAGGCAAAAATAGAAGCAGAGAACAAGGCCCTCTCTTGTTAAGTGGCCCCACATTAAGAAAGGTAAGGTGGTTGCGATAAAAAAGTTTATCCGTGTTAATGAAAGGATTCGCGTTCCCCATGTAAGGCTTATCGGCCCGGATTCCAAGCAGTTAGGTATAGTAGCGATACAGAAGGCCTTGGAGCTAGCTAACCAGTATGAGCTGGATTTAGTTGAGGTTGCCCCGGGAGCTACGCCGCCGGTTTGCCGTATTATTGATTTCAGTAAATTCAAATATGACGAAGAGAAAAAAGAGCGCGAGGCCAAGAAACATCAAAAACAGGGAAAGCTTAAAGAGATACGCCTGAAGCCCAATATTGACGAGCACGATTATGAAACCAAACTGAAGCAGGCAGCAAGTTTTTTAAAAAAGAAAGATAAGGTTAAGGTAAACCTATTCTTCCGCGGCAGGCAGATGGAGCATCTAGACTTGGGCAGGAAGGTTTTGGATAAATTTATTTCGGACTTAGCAAATGAGGGGCAATTGGAAAAGCTTCCTGCCCTAGAGGGTAGGATTATGTATTTTGTGGTTGCACCTAAATAAGAAAGGTAAAAAATGGGAAAACTAAAAACCAAGAGAGGTGTAGCAAAAAGATTTAAATTAAGCAAAAAGGGTAAGATTAAATATTCGCCAGGCGGTAAAAGCCACCTTGCCTCCAGTAAGAAAGCTAAAAGGTTAAGGTCGCTAAAGAGAAGAAGCACCTTGGATAATAAGAAAGAAGAAAAATATTTAAAAAGGATGTTGCCTTACGGTTAAGGTTAAATAAAGGAGAGGTGTTATTATGGCTAAAGTTAAGCATAGTGTTGCCACGCGCATAAGGAAGAAGAGGGTATTAAAAAAAACAAAGGGGTTTTTCTCGGATAGAAGCAAGCAGTATCAGCAGGCCAGCCGGGCGCTGATGCATGCCTTAAAGTATGCCTATCGCGACAGGCATAATAAAAAAAGGGAAATTCGCGCTTTATGGATTGCACGTATTAATGCTGCCTGTAGGGAATGCGGTTTAACTTACAGCGTTTTTATGAACGGGTTAAAAAAGTCAAAGGTCGCTTTGGACAGGAAGATGCTCGCAGATTTGGCAGTAAAAGATAGCGTAGCCTTTAAGAAGATAGCTGGTTTAGTTAAAAAATAGAGGTTATTATGCATGTCATAATAGTTGGTTGCGGTAGGGTAGGGGCAGAATTAGCGAAGCTTCTTTCCAACGAAGGCCATAATGTAGTTGTGATTGATAAGTCCCGGGATGCCTTTGACCGCTTAGGCAATACATTTAACGGCCTGACTATGCCAGGCAATGGTTTTGATCTGGAGTTATTAAGGCAGGTGGGTATTGAGAAGGCGGATGCCTTTTGTGCTGTCACCAACGGGGATAATACCAACCTGATTTCGGCGCAGGTGGCAAAAAAGATATTCAAGGTGCCCAAGGTTATTGCCCGTGTTTATGACCCGCAACGCGCCCATATATATGCAGCCTTAGGTTTGGATATAATAAGCGGTACGACTCTTTTTGCTTCGATGTTACGCGACAAGATTATTGAAAGCCGCTTCTCCAGCTATCTTATCGAAACTAAGGATTTAGGGGTTTTTGAGATTGAGGTTAATGAAAGCCTAGCCGGAAAAACTCCTTTGGATATTAATATCCCTCAGGAATTTATGATCGTAGCCATTAGAAGGCTCTCCGGTGTTATCATTCCGGAAAATAATACTATCTTTAGGCCTAAGGATGTTTTAATGGCGGTAATGAAAGTTTCCAGCCTTGATAAAATCAAGGAGAGGTTTCGGCTGCTTTAAAAATTACAGGGGTGCATAATGTATATTATTATTATCGGCGCGGGGAAGATAGGGTTTTTTTTGGCCAAGAGGCTTATCCAAAATAAGCATACCGTAAGCATTGTCGATAAAAATAAACTTATCTGCGAAGAGACGGCGCGGGAAGTCGAGGCCTTGGTTATTAACGGGGATGGCTGTGACCCTAAGATTTTGGAAGAGGCGGGTATATCTCGCTGCGATGTCGTGGCTGCGGTAACGGGAGATGATGAAGATAACTTGATTATCTGCCAGTTAGCCAAAGAACGTTTTAATGTGCAGCGTACAGTTGGAAGAGTGAATAATCCTGATAATGAGTATACCTTAGTGAGTTGGGAATCGATGTGCCGGTTGACTCCACCCAAATAATTGCTAAGATTATTGAAGAGGAAGTCTCTTTCTCAGATTTTGTTAATCTTATGAGTTTTAAGCGCGGCAAGCTTGCAATTGTCCGCGTTGATTTGCCGGCAGATTCACCAGTTATTAATAAAGAGGTCAAAGATGTTATCTTGCCCGAGAATTCAGTTTTAGTCTCTATCCTGCGCCAAGACGATGTCATCGTCCCCAAGGGGAACACGGTATTTAAGCCCGGAGACGATGTGGTTGCCCTGACCCTTATAGGAAATGAACCGCAACTATTAAATTTGCTGGCGGGTAAATTATGATTAAAAGAAAGCTTTTCTTAAATGCAATGTTGGGGATATCCACAGAGATGTGCTATGCCCTTTTAATCATGCTTACGGCACTTCTTATCTGTTTCCTCATTAACGTTAAAATATGATTTTAAAGCCTGGTAAAAAGGATTTAAAGGCCATAGGTTATTATTTAGGGAAGATTATTATCGGGCTTTCCTTAACTATGATTGTGCCTATATTGGTAGGATTAGGGGTTAAGGAAATCTCCCCCGCTGTTGATTTTCTGATTAGTATGCAGGCGGGCCTTATAATCGGGGTTATACTAATTAAATTATGCAATACGGATTGCGAATTGAATTGGATGCAGGGGATGATAGTAGTTTCTCTGGCCTGGATAGCTGCTATGTTTTTGGGGGCGATACCTATGTATTTAAGCGGGCATTGGGGTTCTTATCTGGATGCCTGTTTTGATGCTATGTCCGGTTTTGCTACCACGGGTTTAACCTTAGTCCAGAGGCTGGACCATATGTCTTTAACCCATAACCTCTGGCGCCATTTAACCCTATTTATCGGCGGTCAGGGGATTGTTATTATTGCGCTTTCATTCTTTGTCAAGGGCGCCTCCGGGGCTTTTAAGCTGTATGTAGGGGAGGCCCGGGATGAGAAGATTATGCCTAATGTTATAAATACCTCTAGGTTTA
>JAKQSG010000013.1 GCA_029563245.1 Candidatus Omnitrophota bacterium | reverse complement strand
CAAAGGTGGAAGATGGGGTGAACAAAATTCTTGACAAATTTGGAAAGGTTGATATATTAGTTAACAATGCTGGGATTACTAAGGATAATCTTTTGCTTAGAATGACCCAGGCAGAGTGGGATGCGGTTATAAATGTAAATCTAAAAGGTACCTTTAACTGCATTAAGGCCGTATCCCGGCCAATGATTAAGCAAAGAAGCGGAAGGATCATAAGTATCGCTTCTATAATTGGGTTGATGGGTAACTGGGGGCAGGCAAATTATGCCGCTTCCAAAGCAGGGATAATCGCTCTTACTAAGACTGTGGCAAAAGAATTGGCTTCACGCAATATTAATGCCAATTCGGTAGCTCCAGGTTTTATACAAACTGATATGACCGCTAAGCTTCCAGAAAACGTTAAATCTAAGATGATGGAGGCAATTCCGATGGCTAAATTAGGCACGCCGGAGGATGTCGCGAATGTATGTTTATTCCTGGCATCAGAAGAGTCTAGCTATGTTACTGGGCAGACGATCACTGTAGACGGCGGCATGGTGATGGCATAAAAAACAAGGAGGAAAAAAGAATGGCAGTACAAGAGAAAGTTAAGTCAATAATAGCAGAGCAGTTGGGCGTTAAGCCGGAAGAGGTTACTCCTGAGGCTTCTTTTGTAGATGATTTAGGCGCAGACTCTTTAGACACGGTAGAGCTGGTTATGGCCTTGGAAGAAGAGTTTGGTATTGAAATACCTGATGAAGATGCTGAAAAGATCGCCAAAGTAGGCGATGCGATCAAATATATTGAAGAGAAAAGCGCTAACAAATAATAGCTTGATTATAGATTAGCTTTGAAAAATACCCCGCTATTTTTACTTAGCGGGGTAAGTTTTAGTAAGGATACGACTTAATTATGGGAAAAAACAGGGTAGTAATTACCGGTCTTGGCGTAATATCTCCAGTAGGGAATGATATTTCTACTTTTTGGAGCTCTTTAAAAGAAGGTAAGTGTGGTGTCGGGCCTTTAACCAGCTTTGACGCCACTGCTTTTGATTCGCGTATTGCCGCAGAGGTCAAGGATTTTGACCCCGGGTTTTACGGTATGGATTTCAAAGAGGCTAGGCGTACGGCTAAGTTTGTCCAATACGCCGTTGCCGCAAGCAAACAGGCTATTTCTTCCTCGGGCCTTGATTTAGACAAGGAGAATAAAGAGCGCATAGGAGTTTTAATCGGTTCAGGTATCGGCAGCCTTTATACTATTGAAGAAGAACATAAGGTTATACTTAGTAAGGGCCCTTCGCGTATGTCGCCTTTTCTGATTCCTATGCTTATCGTGAATGAGGCAAGCGGGTTTGTCGGTATAACTTTTGGTTTAAAGGGCCCTAATTTCTGTGTTGCTACTGCCTGTGCTTCGGGTTCACACGCTATAGGGGATGCTTTCAGGATCTTAGAACGCGGCGATGCCGATGTTATGATTTCTGGCGGTACAGAGAGCTGCATTGTTCCTACGGCAGTAGGAGGTTTTTGTGCTTTAAGGGCGCTATCCAAGAGAAATGATGATCCTAAGAGGGCTTCGCGCCCGTTTGACCGGGATCGTGATGGTTTTATTATGGCTGAGGGCTGTGGTTTGATAGTAATGGAGACGCTGGAGCACGCCAAGAAGAGAAATGCGCAGATAATTGCCGAGATTGCCGGTTTTGGTATGACCTGCGATGCCTATCATATAACTGCCCCTGACCCGGAAGGTGAAGGAGCTGGTAGGGCGATGTCCCTGGCCATGTCTGACGCAGGCCTTAATCCGGAAGATATAGGCTATGTTAATGCCCATGGTACATCTACCAAGCTTAATGATAAGATCGAAACCCTTTCTATGAAAAGAGCCCTGGGTAATCACGCCAAAAAAGTCATGGTTTCCTCTACTAAGTCAATGACTGGGCACTTGCTGGGTGCTGCCGGTGGAGTTGAATTTCTGGCTTGCTGTCTTGCCTTAAGAGATGAGGTTATCCCTCCAACGATAAATTATGATCTTCCGGATCCGGATTGTGACCTCGATTATGTCCCTAATACAGCCCGCAATGTTAGAGTAGAAGCTTGCATGTCTAATTCCCTTGGATTTGGAGGGCATAACGCTTCGCTTGTTGTCAAAAGGTTTAAATGAGCCATACAATCGCAGAGAAAATATTACTGGCGCACTCTGATAAAAAAGAGATACGCCCGGGTGAGTTTATTGAAGCCAATATCGATGTAGCCTTAGGAAACGATATTACCGCCCCTTTGGCTATTGAGGAGTTCAAGAAGGCAGGTTTTAAGAAGGTATTCGATAGTAAGAAAATTGTCCTTGTTCCGGATCATTTTGCTCCGGCAAAAGATTTAAGAAGCGCTAATCAGTGCAGGGTTTTAGCAGATTTTGCTAAAGAACAGGGTATAGCTAATTATTTTGAGGTTGGTTCAATGGGAATTGAGCATGCGCTTCTGCCTGAAAAGGGATTAGTCTTGCCCGGAGATTTAATTATCGGAGCGGATTCCCATACCTGTACCTATGGGGCGCTGGGGTCTTATTCTACCGGAGTAGGTTCTACGGATTTAGCCCGGGGTTTTGTTGATGGTAAAGTATGGCTAAAGGTACCCGGCACGGTTAAATTTGTTTTTAAGGGCAGGCTTAATAAGTGGGTAGGCGGGAAAGACCTTATTCTTTTTACTATCGGTAAAATAGGCGTGGACGGGGCATTATATAAGGTAATGGAATTTTCCGGCCCGGTTATCCGTAAATTAGGGATGGATGACCGTTTTACAATGAGTAATATGGCTATTGAAGCCGGCGCCAGGGCAGGTATAATTGAGCCGGATGGAATTACCAAAAAATATGTTCGTGGGTTTAAGGTCCGTAAACCTGTATTCTATTCTTCGGATAAGGATGCGCATTACGATAAAGTTTATGAATGGGATGTGACGGATCTGCAGCCGCAGGTTGCCTGTCCGCATCTTCCAAGTAACGTTAAGAATGCCAGCGCTTTAAAGGATATCAAGATTGACCAGGTAGTTATAGGTTCATGCACCAACGGAAGGATCTCTGATTTAAGAATTGCCGCCTCGATACTTAAGGGGCAGAAAGTAAGTCCCGGGCTTAAGTTAATTGTATTTCCGGGTACTCAAAAGATTTATCTGGATGCGGTAAGAGAAGGGTTGGCGCAGGTCTTTGTTAAGGCCGGAGGGATTTTTTCTACCCCTACCTGCGGGCCGTGCTTAGGCGGGCATATGGGCATACTTGCAGAGGGGGAGGTTTGCCTGGCCACTACTAACAGGAATTTTATCGGTAGAATGGGCTCTCCTAAGAGCTTTGTATATTTATCCAGCCCGGCAGTTGCTGCTGCTTCGGCTTTAACCGGAAGAATAACGCACCCGGGGGAGAGAGGCCAATGATTTTAAAAGGAAAAGTGCATAAGTTTGGAGATGATATTAATACCGATGATATTATATCCGCTAAATACCTTGTCTCCACTGATCCTAAGGAGCTTGGCAGCCACTGCATGGAGGCTATCGCTGCTGATTTTGTGAAAAAAGTCTCAATCGGGGATATTATTGTTGCCGGAAATAATTTTGGTTGCGGTTCTTCGCGTGAGCATGCGCCTTTGGCAATTAAGGGTTGCGGTATCTGCGCGGTTTTAGCTAAAAGTTTTGCCGCTATTTTCTTTCGAAATGCCATAAATATAGGTTTGCCTTTCTTAGAGTCTATGGATGTAGACAAAATTAACGAAGGAGATATGCTGGAGATAAATTTAGCTAGCGGGTTAATCAAGAATATTACGCAG
Source organism: Candidatus Omnitrophota bacterium (assembly GCA_029563245.1). Lineage (GTDB taxonomy): Bacteria > Omnitrophota > Gorgyraeia > Gygaellales > Profunditerraquicolaceae > Sherwoodlollariibacterium. The sequence continues at coordinate 2,894 of JAKQSG010000013.1, read as the reverse complement.
AATCAGGAATATAAGACTGAAGGTTTTCCTGGGTTCTTACAGGAGTTGGTAGAGAAAGGCGGGCTGATGAATTACGTAAAAGAGCATAGCCAGCAGGGAATAAATGGGAGATAAGACAATGTATAAAATTGCGGTTATACCCGGTGATGGTACAGGCCCGGAAGTCGTGGCTGAGGGGCTTAAGGTTATAGAGGTAGCAAGCAAGAAGTTCGGATTTAAGTATGAAACCAAAAACTTCGATTTCAGCGGCCAGAGGTATTTGAAAACTGGTAAATTAGTCGAAGATAATGATGTGGAGGACCTCAAAAAGTATTCTGCGATTTATCTGGGAGCCGTTGGAGACCCCCAGGTCAAGCCCGGAATTATAGAAACGGGTGTTTTGCTTAAGCTGAGATTTGCCTTAGACCAGTATATAAATTTACGGCCTGTAAAGCTTTATAATTCTGCCTATTGTCCTTTAAAGGGGAAGAAACCTGAGGATATTGATTTTGTAGTTGTGCGCGAGAATTCCGAAGGCCTCTATAAAGGGATGGGGGAGTTTAAGGATAAGGGGACTAAGAATGAAGTGGCCGTACAGATCTCCTACAATACCCGTTTTGGCGTGGAGCGCTGTATACGTTACGCCTTTGAGTACACACGTAAGCGCAACAAGAAGATGAAGCTTACCCTTTGCGGTAAAACTAATGTATTAACTTTTGCCTGGAATCTTTGGGAGAGGGTATTTAATGAAGTGGCTAAGGATTATCCGGATGTTGCCACTGATTATGCGCATGTAGACGCAACTACCATGTGGTTTGTGAAGAACCCGGAGTGGTTTGATGTTATTGTAACTGATAATATGTTCGGTGACATCATTACTGACCTGGGCGCAATGATACAGGGAGGGATGGGTATTGCTGCGGGTGGGAATATTAACCCTGCGGGCGTATCTATGTTTGAACCTATCGGAGGGAGCGCGCCTAAATATACGGGTAAGAATATTATTAATCCTTTGGCTGCAATCTGCGCTGCCGCAATGATGTTGGATAACTTAGGTGAAATTAAGGCAGGAGTGGCTATAGAGGATGCGGTTATAAAGGTAGCTAATAGCAAATTAAAATCTCTGGCGGCAGGCAAGATGGGTTATTCTACTACCGAAGTCGGAGATCTTGTTGTGGAACACCTAAATAAGTAAAAATAGGGACAGCGACCATTTTTTGAAAAATGGTCGCTGTCCCCAATAAACACGACAAGAGGAGTATAGTTTTGGAGATAAACTAAAATGAAAAAATATAATGTGGCGGTAGTTGGGGTTGGCGCAGTTGGGGTAGAGATGCTGCGGGTATTGAAAGGAAGAAAATTTCCGGTCAATAATCTTCGTGTTTTTGCCCGTTCTAGCCGCGATATAGATGTTGATGGGCAGAAATACCCTGTAGAGGCTATTGCTCCGGAAGGTTTTGAGGGTGTGGATATAGCCCTGTTTGCCGGAACCGAAGGCGAAAAGGGTGCTTCCGCAACTTATGCTTTAGAGGCAGTTAAAAGAGGCGCTGTGGTTATTGATAATGGGGCGGATTTTCGTATGGACCCGAAGGTCCCCCTGGTTGTTCCTGAGGTAAATGCTGCGGATATAAGAAAGCATAAAGGTATAATATCTAATCCAAATTGTTCTACTATCCAGATGGTTGTAGCTTTAAACCCTATCCATAAGAAAGTAGGCATAAAAAGAGTTATCGTTACAACCTTACAGGCTTCAAGCGGTGCCGGTAAGGGTGCTGTGGAGCAATTAAAGGAAGAGACTGCTTTGATCGCCCGCGGCGGTTTTGATAATATACATGTAAGCTCGGCAAATAAATCCATGCCTCAACAATTAGCCTATAATGTCTTTCCTCATATCGGGAGTTTTGTTGATGGCGGTTACACCAATGAAGAGTGGAAGCTGGTTAAGGAGACCCATAAGATTATGCATGCCCCTAAAATCAAGATATCTGCTACTACGGTCAGGGTACCTGTAAGGACAGGGCATTCGGAATCGATTTATATAGAGACTGAGAAGTATATCGGTGTTGAGAAGGTTAAAGAGGTATTGTTTAATGCTCCGGGCATAGTCTTGGAAGACGACCTTAAGAATAATATCTACCCTATGCCTTATGATTGTGAAGGCAAAGATGAGACTTTCATCGGGCGTATCCGCTGTGATGCCTTTGTAAAGAATGGCCTTTGGCTTTGGGTTGTTGCGGATAACCTGCGTAAAGGTGCTGCTACAAACGCTGTCCAGATCGCAGAATGCCTAATAAAAAAGTCCTGAAGAATATCAGGCTGATTATTGAATATAACGGGGCAAGGTATTGCGGTTGGCAGGCGCAGCCCAATGCCAAGAAAAAGAGTATCCAGGCAGTAATAGAAAAAGCTCTTTTTGGAATAATCAGGGAAAAGGTGAAGCTGATTGCCTCCGGTAGAACAGATGCCGGAGTCCATGCCTTAGCCCAGGTAGCAAACTTTCAAACCGCAAATCCAATACCGCTTAACAAATTAAAATTAGGATTAAATAGCCTTCTCCCCAAGGATATAAAAATATCCCGGATAGAAAAAGCCTCTCGCAGTTTCCATAGCCGTTTTTCAAGCAAATCAAAGCTATACCGTTATACGATCTTAAACCGTGGACATTCTTCTCCTTTGCTTGAAGGGAAGGTTTTATTCTACCCGCATAAATTAGATGTAGGGCTTATGCGCCGGGAGTCAGGGGTATTGTTGGGCAGGCATGATTTCAGCTCTTTTTGCGCTTCTTTGGGAAAAGAAAAAAATCCGGTTAAGAGGATTAAGAAGCTGAATATATTCAGGAGGGGTGATTTTATATATATAGATATAGAAGCGGACGGGTTTCTTTATAATATGATCCGTAATATTGTAGGTACCCT
>JAKQSG010000007.1 GCA_029563245.1 Candidatus Omnitrophota bacterium | reverse complement strand
CTCCGGCAATAATTCCGGATTTAATATTTACCTTTGTGTTTGGGATAAAGATATAAATAAAAGAAAAAACCGCCCACATAACAGTATAAGGAAGAAATTCCAAGGCAAAATATATTAACGGGCTTATTCCTCCGAGCAGAGATATTTTTTCGGTTATCGCAACAGCCTGTGTTTTTACGAAAACAGTCAGGCCGCTTGAGAGAATCAGAAAAATCGGACAGATAAGCATTATGGAAAGATAGTCGCTTAAACGCCTGCCGATATCGCGTAATTTTTTTATACCCCATATATCGTTAAAAGATTCCTCTATGTTAGTCAACACCTTAATAACCGACCAGAACAAAACTACTACACCAATACCTGCTATCAATCCCCCCTTTGTATTCTCCAGCATGGTATTGGCAAAGTTAATAATATTTATGATCACATCATTCTGGGTAGGGAATTTTTCCAAGATATGCCGTTCCAGTATTTTCTCGAAACCGAACCCTTTGGCAATCCCGAAAGCCATAGCAAAAATAGGCACGATTGATAAAAGGGTATAAAAAGTAAGCGCGGAAGAACGCAGAGAACATTTATCTTCATTAAAACCGCGTAATGCCAAAATGGCAATCCTTAAATTCTGGATTAAGAAAAACTGTTTCCGGGGAATTTTAGAGCTTTTAATACGCCAGATGTCTCTTTTTATAAAATTAAGTATTTTATTTTTCATATATGTTATTCGCTCTTGCCAAAGGGAAGTTTAAGGCTATCCTTAAGCTTTCCGGCTGCTTCAGTTATGGATTTGCCTGCTTCGCCTACCGCCTTAGTTGCCTTTTCTGCAGTATCGGAAGCAATGCTTCCCAAGCCCTTAAGATCTAGGTTAACAAGCCCGGCAATAGCTGTCTTAGAGAGAATCTTTACCAAAACAATACTTAAGACTGCATTTGTATTTGTTATGTTATAATATTTTTCATCTATGTTTATGTTGTACTCTTTTACGGAAGGCTCTTCGGGTTTCGAATAATCTTTGTAAATAACCTTTCCTATTTTAAGCTCCAAATTATCAATTTGGATATCAGGTGCTTTGGCTTTAGACTTAGGTTTAGCCTTAGCCTTACTCTCTTCCTTCTGCGCTTGAACTACCTTTAAAGATTCAAGGTTAACTACCCCCTCTTTGTTCTTAATGATGGAGAATTCTTTCAAATGAAGCCTGATATCGCGTAGATGCAACTTACCTTTAAAAATAGAAGGCAAATCATAATCCACGTAAACATTCGGAAGGTCGACCATTACCTTATCTTCAAACCCTTTAGGATTATATAATTTAAGGTCGGCTATGTTTATGCGGCTTTTGAATACTCCTACACTAAATCCGCTAACGCGCAATTTAAGCCCGGTAACAAATTCCACGCCCCTCTCAACAGCTACTTTTGCAATGATATTTTTGGCAAGTAACAGCGCCAATATTACTGCAAAAAGGATAGCTATTACTTTAAACGGTTTCTTCATATTAACCTCCTATTATATGGACAAGGTTCATACCCGCATCTATTATAGCACTTTTATCCGGACTTTATATTTAAAATCCTCTTGGTATATTTCTTAACCTCAAAGATTTTAATAGCCTCCAGCACAAGTAAAAACGCCAGGGATAACAAAAGACATCCAGTTAACCCGATAAGGCTGAATTTATATTGGGCTATTACTAAAAGCAATGCCCATAGAGTCATTGCCAACATGAAGACCATAGGAATTACCACAAATATCAGGTGTTTGCCTTTCTTCTTCAACCATACCGCGGTAATCATTAATGCCAATCCTGCCATAAGCTGATTTGTAGCTCCGAAAACAGGCCAGATTATCTTCCAGGCCGGCAGGATATTGCCATTGGCATCTTTTATGTTTATTAAAACAAAAAGTGCGGGAAATAATAGGGTAACGAGGGTAGCCAGGTACCTATTTTTTTTACCCTCCATATTGAAAATTTCCTGAAATATATAACGCGCAAGCCTTGTGGCCGTATCAAGGGTAGTCAGTATAAAGGTCGATAAAGCCAATAAACCGAAGGAAACCCCGAATTTTTGCGGTACCCCGAATATAGATAAAAACCTGGCTATCCCCTCTCCGTAGATTTCTAACGGTGCTGCTCCTGTCAGGGATGAATTCTTACCTACCACCATTACTGTAGATAGGGCGATTATTGCCACTAAGCCTTCAATTAACATCCCGCCGTAACCTATGGGCAAAGAATCAGTCTCTTTCTTTATCTGCTTTGAGGTTGTCCCGCTGGCAACGATAGAATGAAATCCACTGATCGCACCGCAGGCAACAGTTATAAACAAAATCGGGAATATCGGGCCAATCTCTGGAGAGTTCCAGCCTGTAAAGACAGGATAATTTAATGGCAGCCTTCCCAAGAGGATTCCGAAGAAGCCGGCGATTAATGAAGCGTAAAGGAGAAAACTACACAGATAATCACGAGGCTGCAATAATATCCATACCGGAGTAACTGAGGCGATAAAACAATAGGCAATTAATAAGATGTCCCAGGTTTTAGCCTTATCCCCCAGAATAATGGGAATGTTATTAAGCGGTATTTTCTGACCGAGCCAGATAAAGAAAAACATAAAGGCAACAAAGAATACGGATGATATCTTCAACGGCCATTTAAGCCGGTATAGGGCAAAACCAAAAAATACCGCCAGAAAAATAAAAAGAATTGATGATGTCGCTACGCCTGCGTTAAGTTTAAAGGTGTTAGCGGTAAGATCCGTAAAAACAGTAAGTACATATACCAATAAGAGCCAAACAAAAGCCAACATTAAATAATATGCCCTTTTGGACATATAGATATTGGCGATTTCGGCAATAGAGCGCCCGCGATTACGTAGCGATATCACCAAACTGGAGAAATCATGGACTCCGCCAATAAAAATGGAGCCGAAGACTATCCAGAGCCAGACCGGACCCCAGCCAAAGGCAACGCCGGCAATAATAGGGCCTAATACCGGTCCTGCCCCTGCAATGGAAGAAAAATGGTGGCCGAACAATACTAAGGCCGGAGCAGGAACATAATCTACTCCATCATACATATGAAGCGAAGGAGGATGATTTTTGTTATCAACCCCGAAATGCCTTTTAAGGAATTTTCCGTATCTTAAGTAAGCTAGCATAAACAATAGACAAGCTAACAAAAATGTTGAAACGAGCATAATTTAACTCCAGAATTAAGAAATTCTTAAAAAAGGGGACGTCACATTTTTGCGTGACGACCCCTTTTTTTCTGATAGGATTATTTGCCTAACATACTACCCAGGCTTTTTTGCTGCTTCTTTGCTTCTTTTTCCATCTCCTTCTTTTTATTCTCTAAATCCTTTTTTGCTTTGGCCTCTGCTTTCTCAGCTTCTTTTTTCTGGGCCTTGGCTTTTTTTTCTGCTTCTAGACTTTGCTTTTTAGCTTCTTTCTCTGCCTCCAGCTTTTTCTCCTCAGCTTCTTTCTTCTTTGCTTCTAAATCTTTTTCAGCCTGTTTTTTTGCTTTTTCAACATCCCTCTGCGCCTGTTCAGTTGATTTCTTCGCTTCAATCTGGGCCTTCTTTGCGTCTTTATCCAACCCTCCCAAACTTAACCCCTTGCTCTCAGCAAAAGCAGACGCCGAGATCAAAGCAAAGATTGCAACAAAAACCAAGGTTATTCCTTTTCTCATCCTCTCCTCCCTTTTTTTGATACGATTAATTGGTTATATTATAACAAAAACCAAATAGAAGACAAGTTTAAACTTAAGCCCTTATCATAACAAGGAGCATTTTAAACGGCTCAACTGCCTTGACGGAATGCGGCTTATTAGCCGGCATAATAATTCCTTCTTTGTAATTTACTGTTTTAACCTCTTTAGATATAGTTATCTCAGCTTTCCCCTCAAGGATATAAACAAAGGCATCAAAGGGCGCGGTATGCTCACTTAAGCCTTGACCCTGGCTAAAAGCAAATAAGGTTAGAGACCCCTTTTCTTTCCCTATCAATTCTTTGCTTACAACTGAACCCTCTTGATAACTAATTAAATCAGTCAGGTTAGCGCTAAACCCGTATAAATCAGTCATTTATTAAATAGCCTCCATAGTTGAGGGTGGTTTAGAGGCAATATTGTAGGTAACACTTACAACTCCAGCAACTTCCGTAACTATTCGATTGGAGAGCAGGTTTAATTTGTCGAAAGAGATATTGGTAGGCATTGCCTTTCTAGCATCCAGGCTATCCCAAGAGCGTATTTCAATCTGCATCCCAAAATCCCTTTTGCCGTTACGCATACCGGTTACTCTATCGTTGTGCAGAATGGCCAGATATTGAAAGGCTCGTGATCCTTTCAGCTCTTCTTCGAGGATAACAGTCGCAGACCTCACTATTTCAATCTTTTCAGGAGTTACCTCTCCAATAATTCTTGCCGCCAATGCCGGCCCGGGGAAAGGCATCCGATTGTAGATAGATTCCGGCAGGCCCAAAGCTTGGGCCAATTTTCTAACTCCGTCCTTACGTAATTGCACCAATGGTTCAATAATCTTATATCCGAAGGCCTCTTGCGGGTCAATCCCTAATTGTTCAAAAACATTATGCTGCCTTTTTATACCTGCTACCGTTTCATCAATATCGGTTAGGATTGTTCCCTGCAAAAGATATTTAGCCTTACTCTCTCTGACTAATCCGGCAAAAACATCCTTATAGAAAGTTTGTGTTATCGACTCCCTCTTTTCTTCCGGATCAGTTATCCCTCTAAGCGCTTTAAAAAAACGATCTTTTGCATCAACAATTTCCACATTAACCCCAAGGGTACGAAAAATTGAAGCAATCTCCTGCGGCTCATCTTTGCGCATTATCCCATTATCGATAAAATAGGTCTTCAGGCGTCCCCCTAGAGCCCTATGCCCCAGCATTGTAACTACTGAAGAATCAACACCTCCGGAAAGGGCATTAATCGCCAATCCTTGCCTCACCAGTTTGGATATCTCTTCAGATTTAACTTTTATAAATTCCTCGGTATTTAACTCATGTATTTTAATTTCCATTGTCTCTGGCATACCGCCTCCTTAACGATGAATATCTACCATACTGATTTTTCCGAATACAGGTTTTGATTTAGGATTAGAAAGTGCGAGAAACTGTTCCGTAGCCTGCCTGACCCGCTCAAAATTGTCCACAATTGTCTTTAGACGGTTTTTAATGGTATCGGGCGCCTGGCTTTCATTAAGGTAGGACTCCACAACCTGAAGATTGCCCCTAATGGCTAATAACGGGTTATTTATCTCATGGCCTACGGCCAGGGCAGTCTCGGTTATAGCGGCCTTCCTATCTTTCGCGATTATTTCGGATAAAAAAGAGGTGAGCATCCTTTTGCCCACGTGGATTCCTAAGATAAAAACTGCAATTGTAAGAATCATAATTAAGCCTACTTCTCCTACGAAGATTCTTACGGAAGATACCTTAACCACCATAAGATAGATAAAAACAAGAAAGGGTATTATGCCGACTAAGGCAATTGTTATACTGAATTCCCTCTTACCCTTACTTATAATATCGTTAGTTTTCATTTTTCCTCCCTGCTGCCAAAATTCTTATCTTGGCATTTTTTATAATAACTAAAGCAGCTATATAAACTAATAACCCCAATATTATACCGATTATTAAGTAGCCTACTGAAACCGGCAAAAGGACCTTAAGAAATGATGATTTCAGTAGATAACCAAGGTGGAAATCATTAAAAAGCTCACGCCACTCATACCTCAATGCCTCTAAACTAATATTAAATATAGCAGAACCTAGCCTCAATGCCAAGAGAAAAGTTACCAGGCTAAACCACGTATTAGTAATCAGGCTGCCTAATAATGCACTGGCCCGGTTTGCTCTAAGAAAGATTGAAAGAAAAAGCGCTGCCAGCGGGCCTGTGCCGGGAATAATCCCCAAGGCAACCCCCAAGGCAAGCCCTAAGGCAATTTTCTGAGGGGTATCATTTATCTTAAACAATTTTATATATAAAACGGAAAAAAAAGAAACTATTCTGTTTTTAATCATTACTTTATTCTTTCTTTAATACTGACTTAATGTTCACTCCGGCAAACCTTTCCAGGCCGAAGGAATCCTGAACCCATCCGCCAGAGAGATTAAAACTTTCCATTGCCTCTTTAGCCTCCTCATATTCCTTAAGTTTAAGCCTGCGGCAGATAAGATTATCCTGACTGGCCTTATAGTAAGGAAGGTACTGGCTCATCAGGCTTATTAATGTATCTATAGATAATTCTTCGGCTACAAAACGCATAACAACCTCTGTGCCGGATACATTCTCCGGCAAAACAAGATGCCTTACAATCAAGCCTCTCCTCATTACCCCCTCTTCATCGATTTCATCGGTTTTGATCTGGCGGCGCATCTCCTTAAGCGCTGCCTGGTTATATTTAGGATAATCGGCAGCAGCAGAATATTTTAAAGCCATTACGCTATCGCCATAGCGCATATCTACAAGATAGATATCGACAATGCCTTCCAGTAGCTTGATAATTTCCGGTAGCTCATACCCCCCGCTATTGTAAACCAGGGGAATTCTTAATCCGCCGGATATAGCTATTTTAAGGGCCGATAATATTTGGGGGAGTACATGCGTGGGGGTAACAAGGTTTATGTTATGGCATTTCATTTTCTGCAATTCCAGCATAATATCAGCCAGCTTCTCAATGGAAACCTCCCTGCCCTGCCCTAGCTGGCTAAATTCGTAATTCTGGCAGTAGATACATCCCATATTACAATTCGAAAAGAATATAGTCCCCGAACCTCGAGCCCCTGAGACTGGAGGCTCTTCTCCTTGATGGCTCATAAAACTATAAACCTTGGGAAGTAAACCGGTTTTACAAAATCCCGTTTGATTCTTAAGACGGTTTACCCCGCATTTACGCGGACAGATGGAACAAGATTCTATCTTGGCGTAAAGCTCTTTGATTATTTCTCCCAAAGAGCCGTTTTCCATCGAACTTAAATATGAGGGGTATTTTAACATAATCTAATTGCCTAAAGCGATCTCTTTTTCTACACGTTCTATTCTTTCCCTGGTAGGAGGATGCGAACTTAAAAAAACCAACTCCAATCCGGGCTTCTTGCCTTTTTCAAGCTTCTTAAAGAAGGTAACCATCCCATAAGGATTATATCCTGCTGCCCTTGAGTATTTTACCGATAATTTATCCGCTAAAAATTCGTCCTGGCGGCTAAACCCCAGAGCAATAAAATTATAGGTAATGCCTACTGCCTCTGATATTGCCTGTGAACCATCACTTCCTAAAGCTATATTCATAAGAAGCTGGTATCCTAAATTAGCCTGCAACCTTTTTACGCTATGACGAGCTGCAATATGGCCTACTTCATGGGCTATAACAGCGGCTAATTCATCATCGCTGGATGCATTTATCAACCCGCTATTAACATAGATAAAACCTCCGGGCAAGGCAAATGCGTTAAATTGTTCATCCTTGATTATACCGAATTTATAACTTAAGTCGCTGCGGTCTGAGACATATGCTATTTTCTTACCGATTCTCTCAAGCCTGGATTGCATTCTTAAGTCTTTTAAAACAACCAGGTCATCCCTGATCTGCCTGTCAATATCGCTTCCTAAGGCAATTTCGCTTCGGGTATCTATTAGAATAAACTCATTTCTTTCCGTGGCCGGATTATAAAAAGTAGCGCAACCGTTTAAGAATATGGCCAGGATAAATACAACTATATATTTTAACATCTTAAGCCTGCTTTAGGTATAGCTGCCTTATTTTATTAAATACGGCGATGTATTCTGTTTTTTTATAGTCAGGGTATGTCCACTCCCAGGGCTTAAAAGAATTTCCCCTGAAGGAGAGTGTTATCTCCGCAAATATACCCTTATCAAGGTATAACCTATGGCAGTAATCTTTAGTGGAGGCCAAGACAACTTTAGCTAGGTCAAGGTATCCGGGGTCAATATTAATCAGGCGGTTACCCCTTAGAGAAAACTTAACTTCGATATTATTGGTTAATCTTTTAATTGCGGGGAGACGGGCAGGATTAATTAACTTATAAAAACTTAAGAATACCCTTTTCAGGCCAAACCCCATCTCTGCCTTATAATAATCAGTCTGGTCAAAAGGAATAACTTCACTCTTAAAATCGATTCTTCCGAATTTAGCGATAAGGTGGGACTGTGCCTTCTCAAGGCTTGCTTCGCTCTTAAAAATAAGCCCGGTTATGAGTTTTACCGGTTTAACGCACCTTACTTTGCCCATATTTTCCGGGGAAATAATTTAATGCGGAAGAGCACTTAAGGAACAAATTGGTTAATATACTTAGAGATCTTTTTACGCTGGTCAGCTTTGATAGCGTTAAAAAATATGGCTATGTTAAATCCGCCCCTGCTTTCATCTTCAGTTCTTACAATAACGCCTTCGCAGTTAACCGAATAGTTCTTATCACCGTCTTTATCCTTTACTGGGAGGGTAAGCTTTACCATAACCTTGGTGAAGGGTGGTATGTATTTGGTAATTCTGCAATAAGCACCTACGCAGCTTAGGTTCTGAGTGCTGGTTGAGAACCCATAACCGTTAGCGGCAACTTTAAATGGAAGCTGCTTGTCTATGCGGGGATGGACTCTTCTCTCGGCGCCTATTTTAATCATTTTGCCCCTGATTTTGCCTTCTCCAGGAAATTCTGCCAACATCTCTTGGTGCAATAGAATTTACCGTTACGGTAATAAATTCTAACCTTCCTTAAAGGCTTGTTGCAGGCTAAACAATTAGTCTGCTTTTCTTCTTGCTTTGCGTTAACTTCCTCTGTCGGCGCTTCTGTCTGTCCTTGAGCCATTTTCTTAAATCTCCCTTTTTAATTATTAAGCCGGCCTGATATTAATATATTCCGATAGGAAATTCCTATCGGCAGCGTTAAACTCGATAAACTCTAACCCCACCCTGCTGTTATCCGAATGGGGCATCGGCTGGCACCAGGAGACCCTGGCTATCGGCCGCAATATCCTGGATAATACGCTTATCTCCAGCATTACTGCAGTAGAGGGAGGTATAAAATTAAGCGTATTTAAAGCTAATCCCCCCTCGCTGATATTATCAGATATAGAATTACCGAAATCAGGCCTGCCCCTCACCTGATAACGCACCGGCGCATGCAAATCAATACGCCTAAACCGCCTTTTATTCTCTTTTTGCAAGGCTTTATGCC
>JAKQSG010000127.1 GCA_029563245.1 Candidatus Omnitrophota bacterium | reverse complement strand
AACATATTCGCGAGCTCATCTTTGTATATTATCCGTGATCTCCAAGGCCTCCCTTGCCTCCTTTACGTCATGGACCCTTAGAATATTCGCTGAGTTTCTGCGAGCGCAGACACAGGAAGCAATAGAACCAAAAAGCCTGTTATCCGTACCCTTATTCAGTATTTTCCCGATAAAAGATTTTCTTGAGGCACCAATTAGTATGGGCTTACCTAAGGACTTAAATTCTTTAAGCCTTTTAAGAATTTCAAGGTTATGGGCTAAGGTCTTGCCAAAACATATGCCCGGGTCAATTATAATACTATCCTTATTTATTCCTGAACCTTCGGCTTTTTCAACAGCTGATTTCAGGTATCCGCTGATATCGTCAATTAATGAGTTGTATACCGGATTTTTTTGCATAGAATGCGGCTCTCTAAGCATATGCATAACCACAACCGCTGCCTTAAAAGAAGAGATAATTTTTGCCATTTTCGGATTTCTCAATCCGGATATGTCATTAACAATACTCGCCCCGCAATCCAATGCCATCTTTGCGACCTCCGGCTTGGATGTATCTATTGAAATGGGGACTTTTACTTTCTTGGATAATTTCTTTATTACTGGGATTACCCTCGATGCCTCTTCTTTCGACGATACCCCCTTAGATCCGGGGCGACTGGATTCCCCTCCTACATCAATAATATCGGCGCCATCCTTAATCAGCTTCATCGCGTATTCGACAACCTCCTCAAGGCCCAAATGGAGAAGGCCATCGCCGCTAAAGGAATCGCTGGTTACATTTACAATACCCATAATACAAGAGCGGTCCCCCAGGCTAATTCGATAATTTCCCGCTTTAAGCTGAAAAGTACTCCTCTGATAATTATTAAGCGTTAACAATAATTCATGGGAAAGCCTATCTAACCCAAAAGGCTGGCGGCTAAGCTTAAGCCTTAAGGAATCTAACTGGGATAGGCTGCCCATAACTAAACAATTGGTTTTTTTAACTTTTCCGGTTAAGGCCTGGCGGGCTAAGGCTACATCTCCCCCTAAAGAAAGCATCTCCTGCTTAAGGATGTTTGCCGAGACGCTGCTTAAAGAGTTAATTTTCAAAAGGCAGTGTTGTGCCTTAGGCAGCATAATCCTGATGCCATAAGGATCAACATTAATATCCTGCATCAGGCTCCTTAACTCATTATGGCTGGATATGCTTAAAATTCGCATTGTTTTTCTTAAACAAGGTCGCTCTTCTGTATACCTAAGAGGGCCTTCACTACCTCGCCATCCAAGACTTCCTTCTCTAGGAGTGCGCTGGATAGAGCTTTAAGCTTTTCAACATTTTGCTCAAGCAAAGACTTCGCCCGTAAATAGGCCTCGTCAATAATCTTTCTTACCTCTTCATCGATAAGCCTGGCAGTCTCCTCGCTGTAATTCCTCTCTTCTGAAATATCGCGGCCCAAAAAGACTAAACCCTCCCTGCGGCCTAAGGTAATATTTCCCAGCCTCTCAGACATCCCGAATTGAGTAACCATCCTACGGGCCATACCTGTGGCCATCTCAAGGTCATTCTGGGCTCCGGTAGTCACCTCTTTCAGGTTAATTTCTTCAGAAGCCCTTCCTCCCAGCATCATGGATATCTCCGCGGTTAACTCCCTTTTAGTCCAGTAATGCCTGTCCTCAAGCGGAGGGGTAAAGGTATAACCTCCTGCCAATCCCCGTGGAATTATAGATACTTTCTTTAAGGGATTAACCTCCGGGATAAGCAGAGAAAGCAAGGCATGCCCTGATTCATGCAAGGCGGTAATCTCCTTTTCTTTCTTGGACATTATATGGCTTTTTTTCTCCGGCCCCATCAAAACCCTCTCTACTGACTTATCAAAATCAATCTCCTCAACCTCTTCC
>JAKQSG010000117.1 GCA_029563245.1 Candidatus Omnitrophota bacterium | reverse complement strand
AAAAGGCAGATGATTAAGGGACATATTATCGGAATTGATTTAGGGGGTACTAATTTAAAGGTTGCTCTCCTGGATTTAAAATATAATATAAAAGACAGGGAGGTCCTTGGCACGCGTAGCTTCTTGGAAAAGGAGGAGCTCATATCCGGAATAGTTTATTCCATAAACCGAATTATTAAATACAACAGTCTTGATAAAACAGATATCCTAGGGGTAGGGCTTGGTCTTCCAGGTCCGGTTGATGCAAGGCAGGGGGTTGTACATTTTCTCCCCAATGTTCCGGGGTGGAAAGAAGTACGCTTGAGGGAAATTTTAAAGAAAAGAACTGGTTTGGCTGTATTCTTAGACAATGATGCTAAGGTAATGGCTTTAGCAGAGCATCGTCTAGGTGCCGCTAAGGGTTTCAATAACGTATTATGCATGACCTTAGGTACGGGAATCGGCGGAGGAATTATAATAGAGGGTAAGCTTTACAGGGGTTTTAATAATGCTGCTGGAGAGGTAGGGCATCTGCCTATAAATGAAAGAGGATCAAGCTGTAACTGTGGACGTTCAGGTTGCCTTGAGGCTTATATAGGCAATAGCAGGATTTTAAATGCCGCGCGCAAAGAGTTTAAGAAAACAATTTCTTTAGAGGAGTTGAGCCTCTTGGCAGCAAAAGGTAATAGGTCTGCCATAAGGATCTGGCGTAGGGTAGGAAAGCGTTTGGGTTTTGCGCTTGCCGGAGTAGTGAATATACTAAATTTAGATGCAGTGGTTATGGGCGGGGGAGTATCCAATGCCGGCAGGGTTTTATTTGATAGCGCTAAAGAGTCTTTGCAGAATCAGGCCATGAGTGTTCAGGGAGGGCATGTCAGGATATTTAGAGCCAAGCTTGGTAATGATGCAGGCTTGATCGGCGCGGCAATTATGGTAAGGGAAGGGCAGGCTTCATAAGTTATGTTTTTTAAGAGGCATTTATTTTATCTCTCATTATTCTTATTTCCTTTCATTTTTTCTTCCTCTTCTTATGCCCAGGATTCCGGGCTAAAATCTTCATTTTCCCAGCCTATCGTTGTTAACGGAGACAACGTAGAATACTTAACGGAGACTCAGGAAGTTACTGCGCAAGGTAATGTGGAGATTATTTACGAGGGGACTAAGCTTACCTGTAAGAAATTGACTGTTAATACCCGGACTAAACAAGGGGTAGCTGAAGGGAATGCCCGGCTTGAGGATGAAAAGGGGGTTATTGAAGGCGAGAGGATCAACTATGATTTTGAGAATAAAACCGGGATTATTATAGATGCGGGATTTAGGGCTAATCCTTATTTTGGAAAGGCGAGAAAGGTAGAGCGCTTAGGCGAATCAGAATTTATTGCCAGATACGGCTATGTTACTACTTGTAGCTTTGACCATCCGCACTACCGTATTGCTTCCAAGCAGATGGGTATATTGCCGGGTGATAAGATCCAGACTAAAGAAGACATATTATATTTAGGCTCTGTACCGGTATTGTACCTGCCTAGGTTTAACCATGTCTTAGATGATCCTATGATGCACGTAAGGATTATGCCGGGCAAGAGGAAGGACTGGGGCCCCTATGTCTTAAGCGCCTGGAAATATACCTTTACTGATTATGCCAGTGGCAGGATTTACCTTGACTACCGCAGCAAGCTTGGTATTGGCTCTGGCTTTGGCACAAATTATGCTACACCTAATGTGGGGAAAGGAGATTTTAAGTTTTATTATTCAAAGGAGCATCCGGACAAGACCAAGCTTGGTGCCAATGCGCAACGAACGGAATTTCAGAGATATCTTATCCGCTGGCGCCATAAATGGGATATTTCAGATCAGACAAACTTTGTATCGGAATTTTATAAAATCGGTGATGACCGTAGAAAGTATTACGATAAAAATAGCAATATTCTGAAGGATTATTTTTACCGGGAGTATGAAAAAGATTCCCAGCCTTTATCCTATGCGCTATTCCATCATAGCTTCAGCTATTCTAGCATCGATATATTGGCTCAGAAGCGCGTAAATAAATGGTTTGACCAATTGGATAAGCTCCCGGAAATAAGGTATGTATTGCCCAATATAAAATTAGGCAATACTCCGCTATATTTTGAAAATAATACCGTTTTTTCCTCTTTCAATAAGAAATCTTCCATGTCTCCTGTCAGTACGGATGACCTGAGTATGACAAGGTTGGATATTATTAATAAGGTCTCCCTTCCAATGAAGCTGGCTTTTCTCGAATTTGCTCCTTTCCTGAAAGATAGGCAGGTTATCTATGATAAGGGAGCCAATGGCAAGAGATTGCCGGTTAACACTATTTTTTATGTGGGTGCAGATTTAAGTACTAAGTTTTACCGCTTCTTTAACTTCAAGACTAATGCCTTAGGGTTGAACCTGAATGGTTTCAGGCATATTATTACTCCCACTATCGCCTATTCTTATAATCATGCCCCTACAGTGAATAGTCGTAACCTGAAATATATAGATGAGGTGGACTTGCTGACATCTAACAATGCGGCTACCATAGGCTTGTCAAATAAGCTGCAGACTAAAAGGAGAGGCGTTGACGGGAAGGAAAAGACAGTTGATTTTCTAGATGTAAATATAAGTACAACCTATAATTTCTCTCCGCACATAGTTTACGGAAACCAATATTATTGGCAAAACAATGATACTAGGGTTAGCGTTACCGATCCTAATAGGTTTGAGAAAAGAGGGGCTAGTTTTTCTGATATAGTCCTAAAATATAAGATTCTTCCTTATTCCTGGTTAAGAATCGAAGGAGACGCTACTTATAAGCATTCGGGGATTGAGGGGGATACTGACTACGAAAACTATAATCGCTTCTCCAAGGTAAATTACGATATAAACTTTGATTTCGCTCCCGAGCGCTCATTGGGAATTGGACAGCGCTATGAGAGAAAAGGGCAAAATCAGGTTACCTTAGGAT
>JAKQSG010000042.1 GCA_029563245.1 Candidatus Omnitrophota bacterium | reverse complement strand
AGGCTATGAGCGAAAAATGTACCACTGAGCTTATGCAGGCAATTTTAAGGTTCATATTAGATGTAAACTCGCTTTTTTGTATAAATAATATCTTTGATTGGATTTATTCGTCGGGAATAATTAAAAAAGATGCGTACAGATATCGTATCAATACGCCCGGTACGGTATCAAAGGCTAATTGGTCATTAAAAGTCCCTATGCCGTTAGAGGATCTATTAAAACATCAGCTTACCAGCGATATTCGCAATATGGTCTCAGCCTCAGGCAGGAAATAACCAAGGATGCTTCAATGTCTTCGTTAAAAGGAAAAGGGTTCTATATCTCAAAAAGCGTAGGTAAGGCAATCATGGATTATAAGATGCTTTCTGACGGAGATAGGATTGCTGTGGCAGTATCAGGAGGAAAAGATAGCATGACCCTTTTACGTATTTTAACGGACCGGATGAAGTTCGTCCCGATTAAATATGAGGTTATTGCTATCCATGTTGATTTAGGCTATCCTAAACCCAGTTCTCTCAAGGTAAAGCAATATCTTGAGAATACAGGGGTTAAGTACCATATCGAGAGATTAAATCTGCTAAAGAATACAAAAAAGAAAGATATTAATTGTTTTTGGTGCTCTTGGAACAGGAGGAAAGCTATATTTGAGGCATCTCACCGTTTAAAATGCACCAAAATAGCATTCGGCCACCATAAGGACGATATAGCTGAGACAATTTTATTAAATTTATTCTTCCAGGGTGAGATTTCGGCGATGTCCCCTAAACAAGAATTATTTAAAGGTAAAATCACTATTATACGCCCTCTTGCTTATGTTGAAGAACGCATGATCAAGTCTTTTGCGCGCGAGGAGAATATCCCCCACGACCGGTGCGCCTGCCCGCGTTCATCCCTCTCTAACCGCCGAAGGATGTCCAGGATAATAGGGGAGCTAGAGAAGGTCTGCCCCGAAGTCAAAACTAATATATTCAGAAGCGTTAAAAGGATAAAGAAAGAATATTTGCTTTGATAAGATTTGCCCTGTGATATAATTAGTTAATATTCAGTATGGAGAAAAGATGAATTGGGTATTTGCAGTATTATTATTGTTTTTATCTGGCGGAGCACTCCTATTAATATTAAAGATATCCGGCCAGATTAATGACAGGCTTAACCAGATGACCCAGGCTTTGCAGGAGGCCAATAAGATAATTTCCCAGAATTTAGGCAATACCGTAAGCGCCTTCGGCAATGTTAAGGAGCAGCTGGGAAAACTAGAGGTTACCAACAGGCAGATAGTTGATATAAGCAGGGACATTTCAAGCCTGCAGGAGCTTTTGCGGGCTCCTAAATTTAGAGGGGCTATGGGAGAAACCCTGCTGGAAAATCTCTTATCGCAGGTTTTACCGAAGCAGCATTATATACCCCAGTATCGTTTTAAGACCCAAGATGCGGTGGACGCGGTGATTAAGCTGGGCGAGCGCTTAGTCCCCGTAGATGCAAAATTCAGCTTAGAGAATTTTCAGAAGATGCTGGAGGCGGATGAGGAGCAGCCTAAGGCATTATTCAGGAAGAAATTTATCCAAGATGTAAAGAACCGCATTGATGAGGTCTCTTCTAAATATATACTCCCTGCGGAGAATACCTATGATTTTGCTCTTATGTATATCCCTGCCGAGAATGTTTACTATGAGATTATTGTCAAGGAAGATGTTTTTTCTTATGCCTTAAGCAAAAAAGTTATACCTGTTTCTCCCAATACATTCTACGCTTATTTGCAGGTAATCTGTCTGGGGTTGAAAGGGCTGGAGGTTGAAGAAAATGCTAAGGCTATACTAAAATCCTTAAGCGCGCTGGGGATAGAGGTGGATAAATTCAAGGAAGAGTTTGATATTCTGGGAGGGCATTTGAATAATGCTAATGCTAAGTACCTTGATAGCTCAAAGCGTTTGGTTAGGTTGGCGGATAGGTTTGCTAACATACAGGAGCATAGGAAGATTGAAGGCGGCTGATAACCAATGGTGATTAATGTACGGGTAGTCCCAAGGGCCAGCAGGAATTTGGTTAAGAGGGAGTCAGAAAATAGTTTTAAGGTTTACCTTACCAAACCGGCGATAGAAGGCCAGGCTAATGAAGAGCTTGTAAAAAGGCTAGCTGAGTATTTTAGGGTTAAAAAATATACGGTTAATATCATCAAGGGTGAAAAAGCGAGGTGTAAGCTTGTCCGGATTTCCGAATGAACCCAATCTCATAATCGCCTTTAGCGGCCGTAAGCACGGGAATATGTCATTGTATTACGGAGAGACATCCGAGGCTTTAAATAACCGCAGGATATTCTTAAGCAGCCTGGGGATAGATTACCGGGATTTAGTCTGTGCCCGGCAGATACATGGTGATAGCATAAGGTATGTGACCGAGGAGGACAGGGGAAGCGGGGCCAGTGCATACGGAGGCTCTATAGCGGATACCGACGGTTTTATCACAGACAAAAAGAATATACCAATCGCCGTATTTACCGCAGATTGCCTTTCGGTTTTTATTTACGATCCCCTCACTCCTTCCATAGGGCTAGTGCATTGCGGTTGGCGTAGCTCCAAGGCAAGGATTATTTCAAAGGCTATACGCTTAATGCAAGAAAAGTTTAACGCCAGGCCGGATAATTTATATGCGGGTTTTGGCTCCAGTATAAGAGGGTGCTGTTATGAGGTCTCCAAAGACTTTAGGGAGCATTTTTCTGAAGGGCTGAGGGAAGAAGATGGCCGCCTTTATCTGGATCTGGCAGAGGTGAATACTAAA
>JAKQSG010000043.1 GCA_029563245.1 Candidatus Omnitrophota bacterium | reverse complement strand
TGTAATTACTCTTTACCCCGGGATAAGTCTTAGCCGGACGCACGCAGGCATAAAGATTAAGCAACTGCCTTATGGCTACGTTAACCGACCTAAAGCCTTCGCCGATAGGAGTTATAATCGGACCCTTCAAGGCAACCTTGTTTTTTCTTATAGAATCCAAGGCACTCTTGGGCAAGAGTTCTCCGTTGGCCTTTAAGGCATCCGAACCAGCAAGCACCTCATCCCATTCGATCTTAACCCCCGTAGCCTCAACACATTTCTTGGCTGCCAGAGTTACCTCAGGCCCGATGCCATCTCCCGGTATTAAAGTTACTTTGTAAACCATTTAAACCTTAAGCTCCTTATATTTCCTGAAATAATTAATAATCCCGCCTTCTTTTAAAAACTCCTGCATAAAACCAGGCAGAGGCTTAGATTCTAAGTTTATGCCCTTGGTAATATTAATAACCACTCCTTTATCCAAGTCTATATCCAGCATATCATTTTCATTGATCTTATCCGTATCGGTTTCAATAAGGCATAGGCCTATATTAAAGGCATTCCGGTAAAATATCCGGGCAAAATTCTTAGCTAAAACAGCCGCAATACCCGCCTCCTTGATAACCAGGGGCGCCTGCTCACGGGAAGATCCCATTCCAAAATTCTCGCCCGCTACAATAATCGACTTACCGGGAGTAATCTTTGAAGAAAAATCCGGGTCGATATCCTCCATTATATGCTTAGCCAATTCTTTAATGTCGGTAATCGCAAACTTATACCTTCCTGAAATGATAAAATCCGTATTTATATTATCGCCTAATTTAATAGAGTTACCCTTAAGGATCATAGCTGCTTAAACTCCTCTATATTTTTTACCTTCGAGAGAGCTACGTCAACACTTATTAACCCTCTCTGGGATAGGTCTTTAAGTGATTTATCCATTGTGCACATACCATATTGCGAGCCTGTCTGCATAAGAGTAGGTATCTGTTCAACTTCCTGCTCACGGATAAGATTACGTATCCCTGAGGTAGCAATCATAATTTCAGTTGCAAGCACCCTTCCGTTTCCCGCGGAATTAGGAAGCAAAAGCTGAGAGACAACACCCTGGAGGCAATCCGCCAGCTGCAGCTTAACCTGTTGCTGCTGGTGCGGCGGAAAAACATCAATAATCCTGGATATGGTCTGAGGCGCATCAGGGGTATGCAATGTAGCCAAAACTAAATGCCCGGTCTCTGCAGCAGTTAATGCAGTAGAGATAGTCTCTAGATCGCGCATCTCACCAACAACGATAACGTTAGGGTCCTGCCTTAACGCATGCCTTAAGGCCTCGGCAAAAGAATGCGTATCGGAGAAAACCTCACGCTGCTTTATAATACTCTTCTTATTCTTAAAAATGAACTCTATGGGGTCTTCGATACAGAGAACAATTGATTCCCTCTCATTGTTAATCAAATTAATCATCGCAGCCAATGTCGTGGTTTTACCCATACCGGTAGGGCCGGTTACCAGGACTAAACCATTAGGCCGGCGTGCAAGCTCAGTAATGATCGGAGGCAGTTTTAAGGCTTCAATTGTAGGAATCTCCAAGGGGATGCGCCTAAAGGCTGCTTCAACGCAACCTTTCTGTATATGAATATTTGCCCTAAATCTGTCTAAATCGGGAAGGGCAAGGGAAAAATCTAATTCCAGGTTCTTCTCAAACATCTCCTTCTGAGGATTGCTGAGAATACCATAAATCATTTTCTTTAAGTCATGCCTCTGTATCGGCTCCAGCTCGCTGCGAGAAAGCTTACCGTTAAACCTTAGGACTGGCGGTTCATTCTCGGTTATATGTAAATCTGAAGCGCCCTTCTTTATACATAAAAGCAATAAATCGCGTATTTCCATTATAGGCCTCCCTTATTATAGAAATTCCCTGGGGTCACAAATGAACCCTTTAACTGCTGAAGCAGCCACGGTTGCGGGCGAGGCAAGATAAATAAAAGCCTTCGGGTTACCCATCCTACCCTTAAAGTTCCTATTTGCGCTAGATATCACTATCTCTGAGTCTGCGGGAATACCGTTATGCGTGCCTACGCAAGGACCACACCCTGGGGCAACAATAACCGCCCCCGACTTAACTAATGTATCTATAAGCCCTGACTTTAGCGCCTCCAGCAGAATTGAACGTGAACTAGGGGCAACTATAAGTCTCACATCAGAAGCAACCTTTCTGCCTTTAAGTATTTTAACAGCCACACGAAGATCTTGCAAGCGTCCATTTGTACAGGTTCCCAAAAAGGCTTCATTGATTTTAATGTTACCTAATTCGCGTGCCGGCTTAGCGCTATCTACGCTATGAGGTATTGATACCTGCGGCTGCATATTGGATACGTCAAAAACCATGAGATCTTCATAAATAGCATCAGGGTCAGCAATCACAGGCTTAATCTTAGAGGGATGTACTCCTTTATCTTTCAACCATTTAATCGTAGTCTTATCTGCAGGCATAAACCCGGCCTTTGCGCCCATTTCTACAACCATATTACTTATGGTAAAGCGCCCATCCATATCCATAGCATCAATAACCGGGCCGTAGAATTCAACTGCCTTATAAGTGGCTCCGTTAGATTTAATCTTAGTAATAATATTTAAGGCTATGTCTTTTGGA
This sequence comes from Candidatus Omnitrophota bacterium, assembly GCA_029563245.1. Classification (GTDB taxonomy): domain Bacteria; phylum Omnitrophota; class Gorgyraeia; order Gygaellales; family Profunditerraquicolaceae; genus Sherwoodlollariibacterium. The sequence continues at coordinate 1,246 of JAKQSG010000043.1, read as the reverse complement.
TAGATACCTTTTGGCACCCTTCCATTCACTACTATCTTTATCGTCTTGGGAACCTTAAACCAGTTCTTTCCGGTTGCTAAAGCAATTGCCAGATCCGTAGAGCCTACCCCGGTAGCAAAAGCTCCTAATGCACCGTAAGTGCAGGTATGGGAATCCGCACCTAAAACCAGGGCGCCCGGGAGAACCTCTCCAGACTCAGGTATAACCTGATGACATACCCCGCAACCGATGTCAAAGATCGCAACCTTAAACTCTTTGGCAAAATCCCGCATCTTCTTATGAACTTTTGAAACACCTTCACTAGGAGATGGAGCGCTATGGTCTATTACCATGCAAAACTTTGTCTTAAGCTCTTTTAAGCCCAATTCTTTAACCCTGTCTATAATGATAGAGCTTGTCCCGTCCTGCCCAAAAGTAAAATCTATATTGCAAACCGCAAAATCCCCGGCATAAAGGTCTTTTCCGGAATGAACACTTAATATCTTCTCTGCAACAGTTTTACCCATTTAAGAAATCCCCTATTCTATCCATACCTTTTTTAAGCTGCTCTAACCCCGTAGCAAAACTAATCCGCACATAGGAGTCCATGCCGAAACCCTCACCGGGAATAAGGCTAACATAATGCTTCTCCAGAAGGGTGTTAGCAAATTCAGTCGATTTCATGCCGGTCTTACTTATATCGCAAAATATATAAAACGCCCCCTGAGGTATTATCGCCTTAATCTTATTCATCTGGCTTAACCTCTCAATACAATAATCCCTTCTACTCTTAAATTCATTTGCGATATTAGCGAAAAAATCGCCGCCGCGGCTTAATGCGGCTACCGCCGCTTTTTGAGCGATAGAATTAGGGTTAGATGTGGAGTGGTCCTGGAACCTGGAAACAGCTTCGGCAATATCGACTGCTGCGGCAAGGTAGCCTATACGCCAGCCAGTCATAGAGTAGCTCTTTGATAATCCGTTGATGGTAACCGTTAAATCATAGATATCCTTGTTAAAGCTTGCTATAGAAATATGCCTTACGCCGTCATAAATTAATTTCTCGTAAATCTCATCACTGATTACAAAAATCTTGTTTTCAACGCATATATCAGCTATCTCCCTAAGCTCCTCTTCGCTATAAACGCAACCCGTAGGGTTAGAAGGGCTGTTCAAAATTAAAACTTTCGTCTTGGAACTTAGCTGCTCTTTAATTTGCCAAGGCGTAACTTTAAAATTATTCTCCGGCAAGGCCTTAATAAATCGC
>JAKQSG010000035.1 GCA_029563245.1 Candidatus Omnitrophota bacterium | reverse complement strand
AAGCCAGGCCCATTCCGAATATAATCCCTAAAACAATTCCTATCATATAATTTTTGGGCTTATCCGGGTAGAAAGGCTTCTTGGGCACAAGGGCGGGGTTTACCAGGACCAGATCATTAATCTTCTCAGCTTCCTTTATCTGCGCTTCCTGCAATTGCTGCTGCAGCGAAGAATAAAGCACCTCATTAACCGCCAGGTCCCTTTTTAATATACCGTATTCAAATTCTTCCTGAGGAAGCCCCCTAAGCTGTTCCTTGAGCCGGCTGATATCTTCTTTCAGGGCTATAATACTAGGATAAGAATCAGTATACTTTACTGAAAGCTCAGACAATTTCTTCTCGGCTTCAGTAATACGCTGTACAATATCTACTCCCGAGCCCACAACTCCCTGAGTAGTTAAAGCCCTGGCCCTCTCTTCCTGAACTTTCAATTTAGAAGAGATATCCTGCAGCGCGCTCTCTATAAATATACGCACATTGCGGGCCTGTTCATTCTTGCGCTCAGCGTTAACCCTTATGAAAACATCCGTAATCTTATTTGCGATATCCGCGGCCTTTTGAGGGTCTTCAAAATTAGCATAAAGCCTGATCATATAGGTCTGTTGGACTTCTGCCGCAGATATATTACTCTGTATCTCACTGATTACCTGGTCTTTTTCTTTCTGGTTTAGCTTAGGATTTAACAACCCTAATTCGGTGGCCGCCTTTTCAATAATGGGGATAGAAATAATCTGTTTGGAATAGGCAGAGCGCTCAAATTCTAAATCTCTTCCGCTAAAGCCATAGGCACCGCTTCCCGGAAAGATGATCTTAGAAAGCTGGGTGCTGGAATCAATTCGGATTAATGACTGGGCTTGATAAACAGGGGTTTGAACATTGGTGTAAATAACGACAACAGCAAAAATAGCAATTAAGGAGATGAGGATTTCAGCCTTTCGCTTGACTAAGATACCCCAAAAATCACGCAGGTTTAAATCATAACCTTGTTCCATAAGACCGCCTATCTCTGATGCCCGGTTGACTGCCTGAATTTAGTCCTCACATCTAAAGCAGTCGTAGCATTGTTCAAAGCCGTATTAAGGTCCGCCATTGCCTTATTCAGGTTAGCTACAAAAGTCCTGGGTACGTATACCACGTCATTAGCCTGAAGCGTTATATCAGTCCTGGTTATGCCACGGGTAATTACCTCAACCATATCTATTCTTTTTACCTGCGGATCACCGGAAAAGCCTCCGCGGACCAAAAGAACGCTCCTCTGATGCGCCTCTTTAGTAAAATCCCCTGCTAAGGCTATGGCGTCTATAAGATTAATCCTGCCCTGATAAGAATATATCCCCGGGTATAATACTTCCCCAAGCACGATTATCTTCTCCCCTGAAAACTTTTTTATCATAATCGAAACCTGAGGGAACTTTATATATTCGGCGAGCTCTTCTTTGAATTTGGCCTCCAGCTTATCCAGGGTTAAACCGACAGCCTTAAGCCTGCCCACCAGAGGATAAGATATATAACCATCAGGCCCTACGATTACCTCTTTACTTAAATCCGGGTTCTGCCAGACAAAAACATCCATAATATCCCCTGCAGAGATAAAATATTCAATCGGGTTTGACTGGGCCTGGATAACCGAATCTTCTCCCTTAACCGTTCCTGCAAGAGTACCTGGTCTAATCCTTTGCCATTCATTACCCTGGCCAAAACCAGAGTAAACAAATAGCATTGAATAGAAAACGAGACAAACAAATATCCTAATAGTTTTTTTCATATCCCTTAGGATTAATTTTACTCTAAATCTCTATCCTTGCAATACTTATTTGGGGCTTTAAATCTAGTAAATCGATCATGAAAAACAAACCTTGAAACCTTAATTACTCCTCTCCCTATTCTTTTAATTAAAAAAAATTGGCTGAAATTCAAAGATGGGTAAAATAATCTTTTTAGAAGATTTAGGTAATCTCGTATATTTTCCGAAACAATAGCCTCAAATATAAAATTAGAAAAAAAGCGGTCAATTATACGAGTAGATAAAGCAGGACTGAAAATATGCCGTTTATTAACCAGCATATTAATGAAAAGCTTTTGTCTTAGAGGTAACGAAATCCTTTTAATAATTAAACTTGAAAAATTAGCCAAATCCAAACTAAATGCTAAATTAAAAACAGCATAAAAAGACCCCACAAGCCTCCATTTCTTCGCCTTGATTAGTAACCTTTCCCAATCTATGGAGTCTTTGGTAATTGAAACTAGCCTTAAAATATCACAAAGATACCGAAGCTGCCTGGATATTGTACTATTAGAAAGATTAGTGGTTAAGTACAACAAAAGCTCTTCCGGCATAAATTCATAATAAACTACCCCACCTCTATCCAGTAGCTGAGTGCCACCCCATAAGCCTTCTATTCGCTCATTGTTTCTACCACCCATAGTAATATCCCAATGAAGGTCAATAGGCGGAAACTTTTCTTTAAAATAACTATCTGCCCATTCAAATGCGCTAGGTTCAACAATAGGGCAACGTTTATAGCCAATATTTTCAAGGGCTTTCTTGGCTTTAATCCTATCTTTCTCTTTAATCAAAAAATCCAAATCTACGCTTATCCCCCGGGAAGCTATATTTTGATATAATTTTTCAGCCAGAAACAAGCTT
>JAKQSG010000019.1 GCA_029563245.1 Candidatus Omnitrophota bacterium | reverse complement strand
ATCCTTATTCCTTACCAGCAATGTTAGCGGGCTACCCAAAGTAAGATTATTCTTAACCCCGGATAGCAACTCAGCAGTATCATTTTCTATTTGCATACGCTTTCCTCGGCCAAACCCCTGCTGCCTGCGCCTAAGCTCGCTATTTACCGCTGTTAAATCTATTCTCAGTCCTGCCGGCATACCTTCCAGTATAGCTATGATTGCCCTGCCGTGAGACTCGCCTGCGGTTAAGTATCTTAACATAACACCCTCCTTAATCTTTCCATAGCCCGCGCCGATTCTCCCGGGCCTCCTGATATAACCCTAAAAACAAATCCGCATATTTTACATTCGGCGGGTATGTCATAAGAGAGGCATACCCCTCTTTTACTATTTGCGCATTTACGAATGTTCCGTCTTCTAAATATACATACGCAAGCAGCCTCTTGTATTTATCGTACCTCTCGACATCAAACTCTAAGTTTACCCTCTTCCCCTCGGCAATCTTTTTTGTAAATTCATAGGATTTGCGCCCCATAGCCTTAATCTCGGAGGCGCTAACCTTGCTGCGCCTGGAATCACGGATTAATTTATCGGAATCATGCATCTCAGGAGTATCAATCCCGATTAGACGCACCCTCTCTCCGCTCTCTAAAATAAGCGTATCCCCATCCACCACCCTCTTAACTAGAATATTCGTATAATTATAGTTTCTGCCGAAAGGGATCTTAAGGCTAAATTCCTCTTTAGAATGGTACTTGGGATCTAAACCCCCTGCCCAAAGAAAGCCCGGATAAAGCACTACCCCAAGGATAAAGACAAAGATAAAAAATAGATTACGCATTAAAACTCCTCTGTAACGTAAAACGCCTATTAATTCATTTTACTATTTTTATTAGATAAATCAATGATTTTAGACTATAATAAGTTTTGGGCTTAAGCGCTTGCCAGTACTTATCTTATCGGGGGAAACAACCTTCGGAGAGTACCCCTGTTGGCCATGCGCTTAATAAAATTTACCATGGTATACGATAATTTTCAGCAAGAGGCTATTAACCACATAAATAACGGGCATTCGGTTATCGTTTCTGCCCCTACGGGAGCAGGAAAAACTGCCATAGCCGAACACGTTATCTCAACCGCTTTAGAGAAAGATATCGGGGTAATCTACACCGCTCCCATTAAAGCCCTCTCAAATCAGAAATTCAGGGATTTCCAGGGAAAGTTTAAAGATAAGATAGGCATATTAACCGGAGATGTTTCCCTGAACCCTTTTGCGCCGGTTTTAATTATGACTACGGAGATACTGCGTAACAAGATTCTCGATGAGCCGGCCTCATTAGATAAATACTCCTGGGTGATATTCGACGAGATCCATTATATTGATAACCCTGAGCGCGGGACAGTATGGGAAGAGTCGCTTATATTCCTGCCCAAGCAGATGAATATACTGGGCCTATCCGCCACCATACCCAACATAAAACAATTTTCCTCCTGGATAGAATCCATACATAACAAACCGGTAAAGACCGTAATCGAAGGAAAACGCCCTGTCCCCCTGCATTTTTATTTCCAATCAGGGAATGAAGTAGTAGATAAAATTGACCAGCTTAAAAAAATGAGACTAAGCAAGCCTAATAAATTATTCGGGCTCATAAATTATATCCGCGAACGGGAAGGACTGCCCTGCATATATTTTGTTTTTGGGAGGAGAAGGGCGGAAGACCTCGCCATAGACTTGGCTAGTTTAAATTTCTTAAATAAAGACGAAAAAATTAAGATTACTCAACTCTACTCTTCGCTTTGCGATAAATTCGGCTTAAAATCCGACCGGACCGCCCAGAATTTATACCAACTCGTAGAAAAAGGGATTGCCTACCACCATGCAGGAATGCTTCCTACATTAAAGGAGGTCATAGAAAGGCTTTTCACCAGCCGCCTGCTGAAAGTAATATTTACTACCGAGACATTCGCCTTAGGGATAAACATGCCTTCGCGCTCAGTTGTCTTCGACGGGCTGCGGAAATTCTATGGAAAATACGTGCGTAACCTAAAAACCCGTGACTTCTATCAGATGGCCGGCAGGGCCGGAAGGCGCGGGATAGACACAGAGGGATTTGTTTATTCCCGTATTAACCTGCAGAGAATGAGGATAGACGAAGCTAAAAGAATTATTTATGGTCCGCCCGAGGAAGTAAAGAGCCAGCTAAATACTTCCTACGCCACAATCCTCAATCTATATGAAAAACATAAAGAGGATTTATTCAAGATATACCCTTTATCGCTGCATTACTACCAATCTAGGAAAAATGACCAAAAGGAAGCCTTAAGATTAATCGATGCAAAACTTCGGCTCCTAAAAGACTGGGGCCATATAGACAAAGGAGACATTACCCAAAAGGGACAATTTGCAAAAACCGCTTACGGGTATGAATTGATTTTAAGCGAACTCTATGATCAACAGGTCTTGGAACAACTGGATGAATTTGAATTAGGGGTAGTAGCCGCGGCTGCAGTATTTGAACCGAGAAAAAATCAACGTACCCCCTCAAGCCTCTCAAAATCAACCCGCCAGATAAAGAAGATCTGCGAAGAGATATACGATAAAATTAAAAATAAAGAACAGCGGTTCCATATTTACCCTCTCAGCAAGATACCCTACTTCCATTTAAGCGCTGCTATGGAGGCATGGCTTCGCGGAACGGCCTTTGACAAGATACTGCGCTTCAGCGATACTGACGAGGGAGAAGTAGTACGCTATTTCAGGATGAGCGTGCAGGTATTACGGGAAATATCTGAGGCAAAGGTAGCTTCCTATATATTAAAGGATAAAATCAAAGAAACCATACGCGTAATTAACCGCGATGTGGTCGATGCCGAAAGGCAGCTTCGCGAAGGTTAAGCTTTAATAGATTTTAAATAGTCGATTAAAATTTCTTTATGATCAAAGGCAAATTCGTATTCATTAATATCTTCCAAGCTTATAATTCTTAAACCCGCTGCATCATCCCCTGCCTTTGGGGTTCCTTCTGCCTTAGCCGAAAAAACCGTACCTATAGTATGAAATCGAGGATCCCGCTTAGGGTTGGAATAAGTATGCAATTGTTTTATATCAACTATATCCAGCCCTGTCTCCTCCTTAGCCTCTCTTACCACAGCCTTTTCAAGGCTCTCACCGTAGTCAACAAATCCTCCGGGAAGCGCCCATCCAAAAGGAGGATTACTTCTTTGAATTATAACTATACCTTCTCCAACTTTAATAATAGCGTCCACTGTCGTAAATGGCCCATTTTGCAGCTTATAGAGAATATGCTCAAGATATCGGAGAACCCCTTTTTCAAAAACTTCATATGCCTCTTTGCTAAAAAGGCAAAAGTTTATTTCTTTTATTCCCGAGCCCTCCTCTCTTAGATAACGCCAGGTCTCCTGGGCCATAATTTTAGCAGAGGCCAACAAAGGAAAACCTCCCGTACCGCAGCCTAGGGCAGGGAAAACAATCGACTCAACTTTTAATTCATCGGCAACTTTCAGGGAATTTCTACAAGAATTACGTATTTTTACTTCATCAGTCTTAAAATCCATACCCATAGTAGAGGCATGAATAACATATTTAGCCTTTAAGGACCCGGCAGAAGTAAAAATAGCCTCTCCTATATTAATAGGGCATTTTTTAACTGCTTCCTCCTCAATAACCTTACCCCCTTTTTTCTTTATTGCGCCGGCAACCCCGCCACCCATCAAACCTTTATTGTTAGCAGCGTTAACAATAGCGTCTGCATTAAAATCCGTGATATCTCCCATTACTACCCTTATCTGGGTATCTTTAATTTTCATAATAATTCCTCACTGGTAGCATTTAATCGCCTATAATCTTAACCAGCACCCTTTTTTTACGCTGGCCGTCAAATTCACCGTAAAATATTTGTTCCCATGGGCCAAAATCCAATTTATTGTTGGTTACCGCACAAACTACCTCCCTGCCCATAATTGTCCTTTTTAAATGCGCATCTCCATTATCTTCCCCGGTTAGATTATGCTGGTACCTATCCCTTCCGTAAGGAGCTAGTTTCTCAACCCAAGCCAAGAAGTCTCTATGCAATCCGCTTTCGTCGTCATTAATAAAAACCGAGGCTGTAATATGCATGGCATTAACCAGACAAATACCCTCTTTAATTTTGCTCTTTTTAACTGCACTTTCTACGTCTTGCGTAATATTCAAGAATTCCTGCCGCTTAATGGTATTAAAAATGAGATACTCGGTATAACTTTTCATTTTATTTTCTCCAAAATTAGTTTTTTTTCTTTATGGTCGATCTTAAAATTGAAATTCTTCAAGAAAGACATCCCCAGAAGTCCATCACGAAAACCGAAATCTCCCCTATCCGCCATAAGTACAACGGCATCGACATTATGGGCTTCACAATCTTCTACCCTTACATTATTTAAAACAATACGGGAGGCATCAACCGTCCTGCCGTCAGCAACTCTTATCTTGGTATCAGGTTTAAGATTATCTAATTTAACACCCAGATTCTTGGCAACTCCCCTTGTCAGAAGAACCAGCGAGGCGCCGGTATCAAGCACCATAGTCGTTTCAACCTTATTATTCAATACCACCCTTACGGCTATTCCTTTAGCATCATACGAAAAACCTGATTCCTGAGGCCTACTATCCAGCTCGTTTTTCTTATTAATCATTTTCTTGTCAAAATCTGACTTTTTCCTCTGCCAACTCTCCCGCAGGGAACAAAGCTCGCCCGCAGAAGATTTTGTGATATTCAAAATCTGGCTTTTTGTAAATTTAACTACACCCGCCTCAATCTCAAGCTCTACAAAATCTTTCCCCTCGCTCTTAATAATACCCTCCGCAATTCTTCCATTCTTAAATTTAATTACATCTGCCTGGGCAGAAGATAGAAATAAATTTAATGGCACCAGTAAGAAAAGAAATCTTTTCGCGAATTTCATAATTCAAGCCTTTTTGCGTATTCTGATTTTCGGGAACTTTTTTATCGACTCTAAGGAAGCCCTTAAATCTTTCTCGGAAAGATGGTATTTGGATAATTTACCGCTTAAGAATTTTTCATAACCCGTCAGGTCCATCAGGCCATGCCCGCTATAACTAAAAAGTATCACTTTTTTCTTTCCTTCTTTTTTGGCCTTAATGGCTTCCTCTATAGCACAGGCAATAGCATGTGAAGTTTCGGGTGCCGGTATAGTACCTTCTGTCTTTGCCCAGATAAAAGCAGAATTATAACACTTTACCTGATCATAGGCGCGCGGCGAAAGCAAGCCGTCTCTGATTGCATGGCTTACTAAAGGCGCCATGCCGTGATAACGTAACCCTCCGGCATGTATCGGCTCAGGAACAAAATTATGCCCCAGGGTAAACATAGGCAGAAGCGGGGTCATTCCTGCGGTATCCCCGTAATCATAAGCAAACGGCCCCCTTGTCATCGTCGGGCATGCCGTAGGCTCAACCGGAATAATTTCTATTTTATCTCCGTGAATTTTATCATAAAGAAAGGGAAAGGCCAGCCCGGCAAAATTACTCCCTCCTCCTACGCAGCCAATAATAATATCTGGCTTCTTTTCTCCTGCCAGACTTAACTGTTTTTTGGATTCTAATCCCATTATGGTCTGATGCAAAAGAACATGGTTTAAAACACTTCCCAGAGAATAGCGGGTCTTGCCGGTTTTATCCCTTACTGCTTCTTCAACAGCCTCACTTATGGCCATACCTAAACTCCCCGGGGTGTTAGGCATCTTTCTTAATATTGCCCGACCGCTAGAGGTTTCATTGCTCGGGCTGGCAACGCACCTAGCGCCCCATACGTGCATCATAATCTTACGCAGCGGCTTCTGGTCAAAACTGATACGTACCATGTAAACCTTACACTCTAGCCCGATGATATTACAGGCAAAGGCCAAAGCGCTCCCCCACTGCCCAGCGCCGGTTTCCGTAGTGAGCTTCTTTATACCGAATTCCTTATTGTACCAAGCTTGTGCAACTGCAGTGTTAGGCTTGTGCGACCCGGCAGGGCTTAAAGATTCATCTTTATAATAAATCCTTGCGGGGGTCTTTAGATACTCCTCCAGATAAACCGCCCGGCGCAAAGGTGCCGGCCTCCAACGTAGCAAAATCTTAAGGACCTCTTCCGGTATATCGATCCAACGCTTAAGAGAAGCCTCCTGTTCAATTAAATTCATCGGAAATACTTTAGCGAGCATGTCCGGCGTAATAGGTCTACCGTCAGGGGCAAGCGCGGGTTCGATTATCCCCGGCAAATCTGCTGCCAAATTATACCATTTTCGCGGCATATCTCTCTCTTTCAAAACAATCTTAATCTCTTTCATAGATTTCCTTTCTCTCAACGTGATTTCTCTACTCCCGACCTCTTACAAAGTAAAGACGCATTGCAAATACTGCATAGCGGAGAAACCGGCAAACACAAATTTTGCCCAAAAGCAACTAATGCTGTATTTAGGCCTATCCATAACTTTTTCGGGAAAATCTCCCTAAGTGCCATCTCTGTCTCCTTGGGCTTCTCAGTTTTAACCCAACCCAGGCGATTAGAGACCCTGTGCACATGCGTATCCACACAAATAGCAGGAATCCCAAAGCCCAATCCCAGCACCAAATTAGCAGTCTTTCTGCCCACGCCCTTAAAACTTAATAAATCTTCAATTTTACTGGGGGTCTTGCCTTGGAAATTATTATTAATTTTACGGCTCAATCCAAGAATAACCCTGGCTTTATTACGGTAAAACCCGACAGGGAATATAACTTTCTCAATTCTTGCTGATGACAATTTTACCATAGTCCGGGGGTTATCTGCAACCCTGAATAACCTTCTGGATGCCTCAACAGTAGTTTTATCCTTGGTGCGCAAAGAGAGGATACAAGAGACCAGGACTTTATAGGGACTGTTCAATAATGAAATTTGGGTTACCGAAGGAACTTTAAACTTGCGAGCCTGTTTTTGGATTAAAACAAAAGTCTTAATAGCAGCTATATTTTTATCTGAAACTGGCAATTTATGTAAGCTCCGTTCTTTATACTTACCTTTCCTGAATCATCCCGGTATTTTATATAGCGGTCAAATACGCCTCCGCCCGAGAATAAAAACTGCATATTTTTATTTATATTATACTGGAATCCCAAGCCAAGTATTGTCTCTTTATATTTCAGGACCGTATTCTTTAAATTGCCCTTATCTACCTCGTATTCACCGAACGCCATATCCCCTTCGATAAAGATATCTAACTTCTTATTTACGGAATAGGTTATATTGGGGTTACTGGGCACGATATTAAAACTCAATTTATCATTCGGCTTATAGATGAAGCCGATTATAGGGCAAACCTCATCCTCAAAGTCCGGGAAAACGGCCACACCCAAAAGCAGGGTAAGAAATTCATTAGGCTGGGAAATAATAAAGTATTGGGAAAGAAAACGAAAATTAGAATTGCGGAAATTCCATTTTGAACCAAACAATGAAGGTTCGAGGTTTATACGAAAATAGCTATTCTTGAAATTAAAAAGCGGGAGGGTGACCTCCGCGCCAAAAACCACAAAGGTTAAACTAGAAGGAAGTTTTACCGCGGTTGTATTGTTTATCCCGGTATACTTAGTGGATACCCCAAGCTGAAGAGGTAACTCTCCCCCCACCTTTAAATCATAGCTATATTCTGATGCCGCCTGGGTTATGCTTACCCCACCGGATACGCTCTTAGCGCCCCTTGAGGGCATATATTTTACATAGCTATCCCATTCATTCAGAAATTCTTCTTCCTCTTGCTCATAAGTAACAAGCTCACCCAGCCTCTGGCGATAAGAAGGAACTGGATCTTCCCTGTTATCCCCTTTTTGATAATCAGCGGCAAGAGCAGAAGTAAAAGGAATTAAGAAACACAGGATAAAAAAACAGGTTCTTTTAGTCTGCTCCATAGCTTAATTGATAATAAGGTTTAGTTTAATCCTGGTGCTTACGGATAACCTGCTTTAAGGTATCGGTTAGCCCCTTTATAATGTTTTCAACCACTGGCTTAAATTTATATTTTGGCTCTTTAAGCGTACCGGTTATACTAATAGTGGCAAACTTTCCGGAACTTCCTATAACGGCAGTAGTAACATCCTTGAAAGTACCGGTTAAAGGAACAAGTTCGTCGATAATATCAACGTTCAAGGAAGCATCCAGGGAACTATCAAAACCTATTTTTACCTTACCGGATAGGTTAGCCATATTGCTCTTCAACATGAGGTTATTTGTAAAGATGCTCTTATCCCGGACAGAAAAATCGCAAGACCCCTCGTGAAATATTATATAGGCAAAATCCTTGGCAAACAACAATTTTCCCATCCCCTTGAATAGATCCAGCTCCCATAGCTTACCCTTAGTAATATCCACTGACCCTGAACCGGTAATTTTAGCCAGGTCGTTAGAGAAACCATTTATCTTCACCTCTGCATCAATAATTCCGGCTATATCTTTCTTACTGGCCAAGGTATCTAATTTAACCTCTTCAATCTTAACGCCCAGCATGGATAAATCAAACGCATAAGGCAGGTTATCAGATTTTAAATTAACCCGGGCAGAAGATTTGATCTCGCCTGAATAAAAAGAAAAATTTAAAAACAAAACCTCTCCTACCCCGTATTTCTGCCGGTAATAACCAGAGATATTTTCCTGCCTTAAGCCATAAAGGATAAACTGAGGGCTTGCAAGTCTAGCCTCTATTGCGCAACCTTTAATATCCCTAACATCTCCCTGGAGGCTGAATTTAACCTGCGCTTTCCCTTTGGGGTTAATCTTATCTAATTGATCTTTGAACTTTAGCAGCGGCTTATTTAGGTCTTCCAGATTAATCGCTAAAGCGCCTGAAATGTCCGCTTCAGAATTCAAAGTATTAAAACTTCCTGAGACCTGAAACTCTGAATTAAGATACCTGCCGGATAAACTGTTAATCTCAACGACTGTTTTGTTTACATCAAGATCGGACTTTATAAGAATTCCTTCTGAAAGAGCCTCCAGGGTTATTCTCGGCGACTGGAAATCATTTACTAAAAATGAAAGTTTACAGGGGATAGACTGGTATTTAAAGGAGAGCCCCTTCCCTCCCACCTGGTTAGAAGATAATTCCAGACGGCCTTCTATATCTTCAACCGATACATCCATATTATCCGGCTTTAATGAGGCGCCCATAATATCCAGGTAACCGCCTAACTTAATCGGCTTGGTATTTAGGCTCGGCGCTGAAATATCTAATGACAGCTTAGCCCTGCCTTTTATCTTAAGGGGGGCGGTAAGATTAAACTTATTCTTTAATAAATCCTGGGCCAAAGCCAGATCAAGGTCCGAGAATATTCCTATATCAAACTTTGGTTCCTTAAAATTAAGTAATTTTATCCTTCCATTTACCTTCAGCCCCCATATCCTGGCCAGGAAATCATCACAAGCCAAACCTTCATTATTAAAATAAACCGTTGCTTTTTCTATATTAATCGGCTCTTTAAAATTAGCCATCGATAATACGGTATCGCTGAATAAAGAATCCCCTGAATATTCAACTCTGCCTTCTTCGATTAAATATTTTACACCTGCATTAACCTGGGCATTAAGTTTAACCGACATCTTATCATTACCCAAAACCATTTTAGCCGCCTTAGCCTGACAATCAAAATTCATAATATTATCTTTTAGGTCCAAGGCAACAGATGCATCAACCACGCCTCCGTCCAAAATAACGCCTGCAGGCTGCCAATATAGATTGAATTCTTCCGGTTTGATATTTTTAGCCAGAATATTTGCCTTTAATTCCTGCTGGGGAAGCTTAAATTCTCCGTTTAAGAAAATATTGGGTTTTAAATTGCCCTGCAGCTGCATAGAGCCCTTAAACTTCAAAGAATTAGGAAACGACAGATAAATTACAATATCTACGTTTCTTAGGTCTTGCGTAAAAGGTTCGGCAAAGCTGCCATCCTTAAAGTTAATTTCTGAATTTACTACCTTAATCTTGTAAATCTCAAAAGCAAAACCGGATGAAGAGCTACCCTTATAATCTTTACCGCTAAGGGGATCAGCGGGCTTTGTGCCAATAGGGTTATCTTTTTTAGCAATGAATAATTCCGTTAAATTAAAAGTATTGTCGCTATGCCTCTTAAGTAATAAACGCGCAGAGTCAAAAGTGACAGAAGGGATCACAATCTTCTTATGTATAAGACCCCAAAGCCAGAATATGCATGAGGCCTCCTTAATATTGACGATCTCCTCTTTCTGATCATAAATAATAAGGCCTCTCAAAACTATGCCTTTAAATATATTAATTTTTACGGAACTTAAGCTGGCCTTTTTCTGCGTTGACTCTTCAATTGCCTTAATAATAAAGCTTCTGGCGGTACTGGGCAAGACTACGTTATTCAGATAAATTATCCCTATGGCAGAAAATATAACCAGGCAGGTTAAAATAATAAGTATTCTCTTTTTCATTTAATTTTAATAACTTTGGCCGCAGCCTTAAAGGCCTCTTCTTTATCTTTAATCTTGCCTATTGCCTGCAGCTCTTCAATCAAAGATAGAACCTTGCCGATTAAAGGAGAGGGGGGCAACTTAAACCTCTTCATCACCTCATCGCCGTTAAGCAAGCGTTCTGGCTTATTTTCTTTACCCTTAGCAAGGTATTCTCTTATAAGGCTAGCTACAACCTTCTCATGCTGTTGCCGGGTTTTAAATGTAGTAAGCGGCCCTTTAGTTGAACGCTGGTCAGCCAGGGATAATAAAAGTATCCCCAATGACTCAATCCCTGCATCACGAAAAAACCTGAATTTAGCCCTTGCTGTAGGATTCTTGGAATCTGCCAGGTATCCGGGGCGAAGATGCCAAAGCACAATTTTCCTTAAAGAATGCAGCTCATCATTAGAGAGCTTAATCCTTCTGCCTATTTCTTCGGCAATCCTTAAGCCAACACGCTCATGCCCATGGAACGTAGTCCTGCCTTTATCTTTGCGTAAAGTCTTAGGTTTGCCGAAATCATGTAAAAATGCTCCGAATTTTAGAATTGCCTTACGCCTCCTATCAGAAGAGATAGGGGTATTGAGATAGGCATTAATCTCTTCATCCTTATTTTTACCGAAAATAAATTCCAACTGCCTGACTGTTTCCAGGGTGTGCTGCCAAACATCCAGATGGTGGTAGGGCCCCTGGCCTATTCTGCGCATTTTCTTGATTTCGGGAAAAATGATATCCAATACCCTTATCTTATCCAGGGCCAGAAGACAATCGTAAGCCTTAGGGGTAGCAAATATTTTAAAGAGTTCTTCGCGGATACGCTCCGCCGATACTAAAGCAAGCTTCTCCTTGCTTAACCTAGCCGCTTTCAATGTTTTGCTATCGATTACAAACCCCAATGATGAAGAAAAAACAAAGGCCCGCAATATCCTCAAGGGATCTTCGGCAAATGAGTCATTATCTACCATCTTGATAACCTTATTCTTAATATCGAAAATTCCTCCCTGCGGGTCTATCAAGGCATAGCTGAAATCGCTGCCGTCTAAACTATTCTTTAAGCTCAAGGCTATCGCATTAATAGTAAAATCACGATGTTTAAGATCGCCCCCTATATCCTTACCGCGAAAATCCGTAAAATCAAAGGTATAGGTTTTATCCCTGTATTTCTTCACTAAACGGCAAGACCCGTGTTCTTTATCTAAAACCACAAAGGCACACTTAAGCTTCTTTGCCAGTGCCCTGCCAAAGCCTATCGCATTCTTCCTTATGGCAAAATCATAATCGGGATTATCCTTATCTCTATCCAATATGCAATCACGTAAGGCTCCCCCGACTAAATAGAGGTCTATCCTTTTTCCTTGAGAAAAAGAATAGATGCCTTTAAGCAACTTTCTGTCTTCGGGTGCAAATTTAAGTACTAATCTCATAATGCAATCGGAATGATTTTGGCAAGCCTAAACGGATAAAAACTTCCTATTTATTAAATATCTCAGACTGCTTGATGATATCATCTTCTACAAAGATGGGCACTTGGGCCCTTACTGCCAGGGCAATGCTATCGGATGGGCGGGCATCAATAACCTTCTCAACCCCCAAAGAAGTTTTTAAGACTATTTTTGCATGAAAAGTGCTTTCCTCTAACCTATCAATAATAATCTTTTCAATATTTGCTTCCAGGTATTTAATGGTTTCGTGCAGGAGATCATGGGTTAAAGGCCTTTGCGGCTGGAAGCCGCTTATTTTAAGCTTTATCGCCGAGGCCTCTGCTAATCCGATAACAATAGGCAGGGTTCTCTCGCCGTTTTTTTCTTTCAATACAATAAGCTGATCGTGCCTTTTTTCATCAATGACGATTTTATTCAACTCCATCTCGACCATATCAGCGCCTCTGCCTCTTTCTGCCTGCCGCGGAAAGAGGCTTTTTATCCTTACCTAAAATATCTTTCAGCTCTACCATAAACTGCCCGACGTCTTTAAATTGACGGTAGACCGAAGCAAAGCGCACGTAAGCCACGTCATCCAGGTTTTTTAACCTTTCCATAACCAATTCTCCGATACGGCTTGCCGATACCTCGCGGTCTGATTTCTTCTGTATCGAACGCTCCACCTGAATAACAATCTCCTCCATCTTTTCAATACTTATGGGCCGTTTTTCGCAAGCGCGGATTATCCCGGCTAAAACTTTCTTACGGTCAAACGGCTCCCGCCGGCCGTCTTTTTTAATAACCATCAGTGAAACTTCTTCAATATACTCATAGGTAGTAAATCTTTTACCGCATTTTAAACACTCGCGCCTGCGCCTAACCGCCGACTCTTCGGCCGTACTCCTGGAATCCACTACCTTATCCTCTTTATAGCTGCAATAGGGACATTTCATATTCTTCTCACCTTTATTCTCGCCTGCCTCAAGAAATCCATAGCCATTTTATCAGGATAACCTTCCCCAATAATAATCTCTTTGATACCTGCATTAATTAACATTTTTGCGCAAATAACACAAGGCTGGTTTGTAGCATAAAGCATGCTCCCTTCCGCGCTTATACCATACAAGGAAGCCTGGATTAAGGCATTCTGCTCTGCGTGCAAGGCCCTGCACAATTCATGGCGCTGCCCAGAAGGTATCTTTAGTTTCTGACGCATACACCCTATATCGATACAATGCTTAAGCCCTCTTGGCGCGCCGTTATAACCAGTGGCCAGTATTCTTTTGTCCTTTACCAAAACCGCACCCACGCTGCGGCGTAAACAGGTTGACCTTTTCGCTACCAGCTTCGCCATCTCCATGAAATATTCATCCCAGCTAGGACGCTTGATATTATTTTTATTTTTAGTATTTACCATTTGATAACCTTTTTATATAAAGGAAAACTTCCTGCTAAGGACGTTACCTCTTTTTTAATCTTTGACAATTTAGCTGCATCATCCTTAAATTCCACCGCATCATTGATAAAACGTGCTATCTTTCTCATCTGGGCCTCTTTAAAGCCGCGCGTAGTTACCGCGGGTGTACCAATCCTGATCCCGCTAGTTACCCCTGCCGCCAGCTTATCAAAAGGAATAAGGTTTTTATTTACCGTTATATTCACCTCCCCCAAAAGAGAAGAGGCCTCTTTACCGGTGATATTCCTGGCTGTTAAGTCTACAAGCATTAAATGCGTATCAGTACCGCCTGAGACTATACGAAAATTGTATTTTGATAACGCACTGGCAAGTTCTTTGGCATTTTTAACAATCTGCCTCTGGTAAGAGGCAAACTTAGGGCTCAACGCCTCTTTAAATGCCACTGCCTTAGCTGCAATAGTATGCATCAGCGGCCCGCCTTGAATACCGGGGAAGATACGCGAATCAATTTTCTTTGCAAATTCATTTCTGCATAGTATAAATCCCCCCCTAGGGCCACGTAAGGTCTTATGTGTCGTAGAAGTAACAAAATCTGCATAAGGTACAGGCGAAGGATGTATGCCCGCTGCCACCAGCCCTGCAATATGAGCCATATCTACAAACAGATAAGCTCCTACCTTATCGCAAATCTCCCTAAAGACCTTAAAATCGATAACCCGAGGGTAAGCAGACGCACCTGCCAAGATCATTTTCGGCCTATGCTTTATAGCTAAATCCTTAATCAAATTATAATCTAGCATCTCGGTTTTAGGGTCTACTCCGTAACCGACTATTTTATAGAACATACCCGAGAAATTTAATGCATGCCCGTGAGTTAAATGCCCTCCCGCAGATAAATCCATTGCCAAGACAGTGTCCCCTAAAGAAAGAAGGGTAAAATAAACTGCCATATTCGCCTGTGAGCCTGAGTGAGGCTGGACATTGGCGTATTCTGCCTTAAATATTTTCTTAACCCTTTCGATAGCCAAATTCTCAACCTCATCCACATGTTCGCATCCACCATACCAGCGGCGGGAAGGATAGCCTTCGGCGTACTTATTGGTCAAGACCGAACCCTGCGCCTTAAGTACCGCTATGGAGGTAAAATTCTCCGAAGCGATAAGCTCCAAATTCTCCTCTTGTCTCTTTAGTTCTTTCTTAACAGCAGAATAAACCTGGGGGTCAACAACTTTAAGTTCTTCCACTTTCATTTCTCCTTTATTCTTTTCTCTATATCTCTGATTTGATTGATCCTTCTCTGATGCCTCCCGCCCTGAAAATTAGTGTTTAACCAGGTATAAACCATTCTTTTAGCGAGCCGCGGATTAACAAACATAGAACCCAATACAAGGATATTACTATCATTATGCTCCCTGGAAAGCCTGGCTGTCTTTAAATTATGGCATAAAGCCGCCCTAACCGCTGGAAACCTATTAGCAACAATTGAATTTCCTATGCCGCTCTTGCATATAAGAACACCTCTCTTGAATGTACCGCTGGATATTTCACTGGAAAGACAAGCGGCATACTTGGTATAATCGCATCTTTCATCGTTATAAGGGCCTAAATCTTTAACCCTCAACCCCTTTTTCTGAAGAAAACATTTTATCTCTTCTTTTAAACTAAAACCGCCATGGTCAGAAGCAATAAGTATCTCTTTCATATAAGATTACTCACCCTTTCTACAGCCTCTTTAATAGAAGCAAGCGTCTTTTCATAAAAACCTAAAGATTTGCCTATTGGATCAGGAATCTCCAGAGAGTTGCTTTTTATTTTAGCAAATTCTTTTAATAAAAACACCCTATTTTTAACTTCCGGAGCAATCCGCAGAATGGCATCCTCATGTATTTTCTCCATAACCAGAATTAGGTCAGACCTCCTTGCCATATCTCTGGTAACCTTCTGCGAAAGATGCCCGGAGACATCTATACCTTCTCTGGCTAAAACCTCTTGCGTACCCGAAGATGCAAAAAGCCCGGATACCATCATGATACCTGCAGAGGAAACCTCTACATCTTCTCGTTTCTTATCATTGATTATTTTCTTCAATAATGCCTCCGCCATAACCGAACGGCAGGAATTACCGGTACATACAAAAAGCACATTCTTCTTAGCTATAGCAGACTCTAAATCTTCTTTTTTTATCGCATCCACCCTTAAAAAATCTGGTTTCTCTTTACTAAAATCCACAATAGAAGATTCCACCCCAAGCCTAGTCTCTCCTGCATCAATTGCAAAATCCACTAATCCGTTTAAATCCTTTATAGCCTGTTTAAAATCAACCGGAGCGGGGTTCCCGGATAAGTTAGCTGAGGGTAAAACCACAGGACCATTCGTCTCTGAGATAATCCTTGAGGCGATTTCATTATCCGGCATGCGCAGGCCAACAGTTGAACCTTTTATCGTCTTAAGAACCAGTGTTAACGGCCCGGGCCAAAACTTATCCATAAGTTTATACGCGGCTACCGGCACACCAAAGGCAAACTCATCGACCTTTTCCTTCTTAGCTATATGGATTGAGAATGGCTTATCTTTGGGGCGCTTCTTAATATCGTAAAGCCTTTCAATGGCCTTTTGGTTAAATAAACTGGCACCGACACCGTAAACAGTCTCGGTAGGAAATATAACCAACCCCCCGGAATTCAAAATATGCGCCGCCTCATGTATATAATTTTCCTTGATCTGCCCGGAGGAAAGAACTGCTATTTTTGTTTCGCTCATAACTTAATCTTAGAATTTGCTATCTTATGGCGCATATCCAGCCTGTAATCACTTAATCTCTTGGCCGCCTTTTTATCATTTAAAGCGATTATAGTAACTGCAAAAATAGCTGCATTCTTTGCGCCCGCCTTGCCTATGCTCATGCATCCTACCGGAATCCCGGGAGGCATCTGCGCGATGGACAAAAGCGCATCCAGCCCTTTAAGGTTACCACTTTCAATCGGAATGCCAATTACCGGAAGCGTTGTGTGGGCCGCGACAACTCCGGGCAGGGCCGCAGACATCCCAGCGGCGGCAATAAAAACTTTTACCCCTCTCCCAGGCGCCTCCTCAACATATTTTGATAATTCTTTCGGGGTACGATGGGCGGATAATACCTTGGCTTCAAAAGGAACTTTAAATTCTCTCAATACGCTTATCGCTTCATTAACCGTATCCAAATCCGATTGGCTGCCCATAATTATGCTAACCTTACTCATGAATTCCTCCTTACTGCTATCAAGGCTTTTTTACCTATATCCCTGCGGTAATGCATACCTTCAAAGTTTATCTTCTCAACAGCCTGATAAACATTATCAATGGCGCCCTTTATGGTATTGCCCAATCCGACAACACTAAGTACCCTACCCCCGGAAGTTAAAAATTCCAACTCCGCTCTTTGCCCCACATCGTTTACTCTCCTTAATTTTGTCCCGGCATGAAAAACAACAATATCTTTAATTTGTGCTACTTCATCAAGCCCATAAATTTCCTTATCCCTTTCATAATCTCCGGGGTAACCCTTGGAAGCCAAGACTACGCATACGCATGCACGATTATCCCAATCTAAGTTCTTTACCTTTATAAGTTTCCCCTCTGATGCGGCCAACATTACCTCAACCAGGTCTGATTTTAGTCTTGGCAGAATAGCCTGTGTCTCAGGATCCCCAAAGCGCACATTAAACTCTAATGCCTTAGGGCCATTCTTAGTAATCATTACCCCCGCATACAAAACCCCGCGGTAATCGATACCTTCTTTATTCAGGCCTTGGATAGCAGGATAAATAATATTATCCAATACATTATTAAGCAATCCGGGAGTTACAATGGGTGCAGGAGAATAAGCCCCCATCCCTCCCGTATTCGGACCTGAATCATTATCAAAAATTCTCTTATGGTCTTGGGCAGAAGCTAAAACAGCTACGTCCCTTGAATCGGTAATAACCAAAACTGAGGCTTCCTCGCCCTCTAAACACTCCTCAATAATTATTCTGCTGCCGGCATCCTTAAATATTTTATCTTCCATCATTAAGGATACGGCTTTCTGCGCTTCATCTATAGTCTTAGCCACGACCACGCCCTTGCCTGCCGCTAAACCATCAGCCTTAACAACGCAAGGAGCACCTCTGCTTTTAATATACTCTTTTGCTTGGCCAGGATTATCAAAAACCTTAAATGGTGCGGTAGGAATATTATATTTAGCCATCAGCTCCTTCGAAAAAACCTTACTTGCCTCCAGAAGGGCTGCTGTTTTTGAAGGACCGAATATCTTAAGCCCGTATTTTGAGAATTCATCGACAATGCCTAAAGAAAGCACAACCTCAGGACCAACTACCGTAAGGTCAATCTTCTCCCTCCTTGCAAAATCAAGAAGGCTTGCAATATCATCAGCCTTTATATCCAAACACTCTGCCACCTGCGCCATCCCTCCGTTGCCAGGGGCGCAGAATATTTTATCTACTAAAGGAGACTGTGCGATCTTCCAGCAGAGGGCATGCTCTCTGCCACCGGAACCTATAACCAATATCCGCATAGATGAATTCATAGATAATACCGACAGAGGACTATTTAGTCGCTTTATCTTCCCTGCTCTTTATCGGCAGAAAACCGGCCATCTCGCCGATTACATTAACTAACTCGGCATTAGCCGGGATTACAATCTTCGCGTTATTAACCAGCGATTTCTCAACTGCCTCGAGTTTTCTTAAAACCTGGGCATTGCCGATAAAATACTTTTCCGCGGCTTCATTAACTAACTTTATCGCCTCAGCTTCACCCTGGGCCTCCAAAATACGCGCCTGCTTAATCCCTTCGGCTTTCTTAATCTCAGCCCTCTTCTGTCCATCAGCAGCAGTCTCGGTGGCAGTAGCAAAATCTATAGCGGAGATCTTTTCATTTTCCGCTTTTACAACTTTATTCATTGTCTCCTGGACATCCTTAGGAGGGTCAATTTCTTTCAGCTCTGTCCTTACAATCTCCAGCCCCCAACTTATCGTCTCATCGCACAAGGTCTTATGCAGTTCGGCATTAATCTTACCTCGCTCGCTATTTGCAGACTTTAAAGTAAGCGTACCGATAATATTCCTTAAGGTTGTACGGGCCAAGTTTACGATCTGCCATTGATAATTATTAACGTTGTATTGCGAGTTTTTAACGCTTGCCTCATCCGACTTGACCTTAAAATAAACCTGGGCGTCTACCCGGGCATTCAAATTATCATTGGTGATAATCTCCTGAGGTTCGGCATCAACCATCTGTTCAGTTACATTTACCTGGTACAGATTCTCGATAATAGGTATAATCCAGTGGAAACCTGATTCGGCAAAACGATTATACTTACCTAACCTTTCAATCAACCCCCTGTGTGTAGGGCGTACAATTCTTATCCCCATGAAGAAAATAATTACCGAGAGAATAATTACAAATCCAAATATGCCCATATCGCCTCCTATTTTATCTGCACCAACTTGTTTCCCGGTTTAACCTCTCCGATAATCCAGGACTTTATCCCGGATTGCATAAGCTTACTGATTATAGCCCTTGCCGATTGAGGCTTTGTTATTATAACCATCCCTATCCCCATATTCAGGGTATGGTACATCTCCCTATCTTCTATATTTCCCTTATTTTGAATTAAACGGAATATTTTCGGCACCACCCAGGAATGCTTATCTATAATAATATCTAAGTCAACCGGAAGAATGCGTGATATCTTATCATAGAATGCCCCCCCGGTGATATTGGCTATACCGGTTATACCCGACTTACTGCCTGAAGAATGTAGCAGGCTTAATACTGGCTTAACGTAGATTCGCGTAGGACTTATTAATTCCCTGCCCATGCGCTTCAATTCACCTGATGACAATACCTTTCTCACTAACGAATAACCGTTAGAGTGTAATCCGCTTGATTCAAGCCCTATCACTACATCTTTAGAGGATATTTCTGAACCGTTAATTATTGCATCTTTCTCCACAATCCCGACGCAGAAACCGGCGATATCGTATTCTCCCTCTCTGTACATTCCCGGCATCTGGGCGGTTTCTCCTCCGATCAGAGAACAACCCGATTCGATACACCCCTGGTTTATCCCCTTAACTACATCTATGAGGATATTTTCTTTTACCTTGCTATAGGCAATATAATCTAAGAAAAATAAAGGTTTGGCTCCGGTGCAAAGTATATCATTAACATTCATTGCCACGGCATCAATACCCACAGTATCATGCCTATTAATTAATTCTGCTATCTTAAGCTTTGTCCCTACCCCGTCGCTTGAAGAAACCAGAACCGGATTCCTATAGCCTCTTTTATCCAACTCAAAAAAGCTCCCGAATCCTCCAATATCAGTCAAAACTTCACTGCGGAACGATTTCCTTACTATTTTCTTTATTTTTGACTTAAATACGTTGGCTTTGAATATATCAACTCCGGATTTTTTATAAGTTATCTTTTTCACGGATGCCTCCCCGTCCAACAATAAAGACAGAGCTTATCCTTAGGCAGACCAATAGCCTTAACCATATCAGACAGCTTCTGGTATATTAATGTTGTTGCCCCCAAGTCCCTGGCAATCCAGCTTACCATCTTCTTATACTCTTTACTATCCTCGTTTATGTATTTATCCAAATTCTTAGAATCTGAACCCTCAAGCGCTTTTATTGCCTTGCGCGCAGCCAACTCTTGGGTTGAGCGCGTAGAATAGTTAAACTTACAAGGAAACATTATCGGGGGGCAGGCGATCCTTAGGTGTATCTGGCATGCCCCGTGCTCCCGCAATTTCTTCACCGTATAATTCTTAAGCTGTGTGCCACGAACAATAGAATCATCGCAGAAAATAATACGGTTACCCTTTATTATCTCCGGTATAGGAATCAACTTCATCTTTGCAATTAAATCGCGTTTCTCCTGCGATGGAGGTGTATAGCTACGGTCAAATCCCGGGGTATATTTAACCAGTGGCCGGCGCAGAGGTACGCCTGATTCCATGCTATAGCCTATCGCATGGGCAGTCCCTGAATCCGGTATCCCGGCAACCATATCCGCTTCAACATTATCCCTCCTGGCCAAACACCTGCCGCATCTCTCCCGGGCAGACTCAACATTAACATCGCTGTAATAAGAAGCAGGAAAGCCGGTATAGACCCAAAGAAAAGAACAAACCCTATTTACCTTTAACCCTTTGCGTTTTGTCTTAAGTCCAGACTTTGTCAGTAAAACTATTTCTCCGGGCTCAAGGTATTTTATAATCTTATAGTCTAAGTTTAAGAAAGCTGAACTCTCGGTAGTAACCGCCCAATCACTGCCGCGCCTGCCGATAACCAGAGGAGTGATCCCTAAATTATCCCTTGCGGCATAGATTCCTTCTTTGTTAAGCAAGAGCAGAGAACAGGACCCTTCAATTTTTCCGAAAGCCTTCTGGATCCCCGAAACGATATCCTTACCTCCGATAACTATCTTTGCGACAAGTTCGGTAAAATTAATCTTGCCGTTAGTAACCTCGCTAAAAGACTTTCCATCCCTGAATAATTTCTTAGCCAGGCTATCCGCATTATCGATAAATCCGTTAGTGACTATGGCAAAGGGGCCAAGTTTTGAATTTATCACTATCGGCTGCTCATCCCTGGCGCTTATTACTCCAATGCCCATTACCCCTTCCATTGTTTTATAATCTTCATAAAATTTTGCCTTAAACTGGCTGCCACGGATATCATGTATTTTTCTTTGCAGGCTATTGCCGAAAACAGCAAGACCGGCAAATTGCGTGCCAAGATGGGAGTGATAATCCGTCCCATAAAACAAATCCTGCGCACAGTTCTTCTTTGAAATAACTCCGAAGATGCCGCTCATAGTTTAATCTCCTTTATAGAATTTATCTATTGACTTTACCACATCTTCTGGCGTGTCAACCACTTTAAAAATATCCAGGTCTTTACGGTCAATGTTTGAATTTCCCAGGACAGTGTTTTTAAGCCAGTGGAGAACCCCTTGCCAGTATCCGCTTCCGAATAATACTACTGGAAAACGCGGAATCCTTCCTGTCTGGATCAAGGTAATCGCTTCAAAGAACTCATCCAGCGTTCCGTAACCTCCTGGCATAATCACAAACGCCTTAGCGTATTTAACAAACATGACTTTCCTTACAAAGAAATAATGGAAATCAAGAGGTGTGTCCACATAACTGTTGAGCTTCTGCTCATGGGGAATTTGGATATTAAGACCTATTGATTGTCCTTTTGCGGCTTTCGCCCCTTTATTCCCGGCCTCCATTATCCCTTTGCCTCCTCCGGTAATAATTGCGTAGCCCCTCTTTGCCAACAGATACGCTATCTTTTCTGCGTCTTTGTAATATTTGTTTGCAGTGGATGTCCTGCTTGAACCGAAAATCGAAACAGCCTTGTTCACTTTTGAGAGAATTTCAAACCCATCAACGAACTCAGAGATAATCCTGAATATACGCCAAGGGTCTTCGGAAAGAAAATCGCTGGCAGGAACGCTTTTTCTCATATGCCTTAGGCTCCTTTCTTAAAGAAATTTCTTAATTGCTTTGCTCCAGGCCTTGTAAAGAGCATCAACAGGCTTGTCAATTAATCCCTCGACCACAAGCCTCTTCCCCCCTACTTTGCCTATTACCGCAACAGGAGCTTTATTCCTATGGGCAATTTGCAGTATCTTTGCTACATCTTTTCCCCGGGCACTTAAGATAATCCTGGACTGAGACTCACCGAACATTAAAGCGTCAGCTCGAATATTATTTTGATTAAGATGCACATTAACACCGAATCTCCTTTTAGGATTAGTAATACAACATTCAGCTAAGGCCACAGCAAATCCACCTTCGGAACAGTCGTGGGCAGATCTTACCAAACCCTTGCCTATGGCTTCAATCACTGTTTTTTGCACTGCCTTCTCAAGATTTAAGTCAATAGAAGGAGACTTTCCTTTTTTCTGGCCGTGGATTATTTTAAGATATTCGCTTCCCCCTAACTCTTCCTTGTTCTTCCCTAAGAGAATAACCGAATCCCCTTCGGACTTAAAATACTGGGTCATAAACTTGTTCTTGTCTTTTAACACTCCGACCATACCCACAACAGGAGTAGGGTCAACAGAACCCTTGGGATTTTCATTGTTAAAACTAACATTACCGCTTACTACAGGCGTATTTAAAGCGCGGCAAGCCTTTGATATCCCTAATGCCGCCTGTTTAAACTGCCAGAACACCTCCGGGTTTTTAGGATTACCGAAATTTATCCCATCGGTAATGGCAAGCGGCTTTCCTCCTGAACAGACTATATTTCTTGCTGCTTCGGAAACAGCAATAACTCCTCCGGAAAAAGGGTCAAGGTAGCAATAAGTAGAATTACAGTCCACTGTAGCGGCAATTGCCTTATTTGTCCCCGGAACAGAGACGATACCGGCATCCGACCCACAAGGAACAAGAATATCTTTGGCGATCCCGGTGTCTGCATGTTTAAATATCCAATCCTTACTTGCTAAGGTAGGATTTTCCAAGAGCTTAAATAGAACAACTCCTAAATTTTTCGGCTCTCTTATCTTTTTTAAATCCAACTTATTTACTTCCGCAAGATACCTAGGCCTTAAGGCCTTACGGTGGTAAACCGGAGCTTCAACTAAAGCAGAAGCAGGAACCTCAGCGACAGTTACGCCGTTTTCCTTTACCCTGACCAGGCCGTCTTTAGTGACTCTACCGATAATATCCGCGGGAACCCCCCATTTAGCAAAAACTTTTTTTACTTGAGGCAAGCGGGCACGCTCCACTATTGCCAGCATTCTTTCCTGCGACTCAGAGAGCATAACCTCATAGGCGTTCATACCTTTTTCCTTGCGTGGAACCAAAGCAATATCAATCTCAATGCCTGTCTTTGCTTTATAAGAAGTCTCTGCTGTCGAACATATAAGACCGGCCGCACCCATATCCTGCATCCCTAAAACTAAATTTTTAGACATTAGCTCCAAGCATGCCTCTCTTAAAATCTTACCCATTTTAGGGTCCCCGACAGCCACGGCAGAACTTTTACCTTCAGATTCCTTATCTATAGCCTTGGAAGCAAAAGCCGCTCCTGCAACGCCATCCCTACCGGTTGCCCCGCCTACAATAAGCACGAGGTTGCCAACACCAGTTGCCCTTGCTTTTACCATATGCCTAACCTTTAATACCCCTACAGTCATGGCGTTTACAAGAGGGTTACCCTCAAAGGATTCGTCAAAATAAACCTCTCCTCCCATTACCGGTATACCTACTTTATTAGCGTAATCAGTAAAACCCTTGATAATATTCTTAAAAAGAAACTTAACTCTATCTTTTTTAAGTACTCCCAGACGTAGCGAATCAAGCAAAGCAATGGGCCGGGCATTCATGGTGAATATATCCCTTATACAACCCCCTCCACCCGTTGCTGCAGCCTTATAAGGCTCAACCGCTGAAGGATGATTATGGGATTCGATCTTAAAAGCAACCCCTAATCCCTCACCAATATCTACTACCCCAGCATTCTCTCCCGGGCCCTGGATAACCTGTTTTCCCTTTGTAGGAAAAAGCTTTAAGACAGGTTTAGAGTTCTTATAAGAACAATGTTCGCTCCACATCGCGGAAAAAAGACCAAGCTCGGTATAATTCGGCTCTCTTTTTAAAAGCTTCTTAATCTTACGATATTCTTCTAAAGTAAGGCCTTCTTTTTCAATTACTTCTCTAGTGATAACAACGTCGGTTGACATTGCTGCTCCTTTCATAACAAATAGGTTGCTGCTTAATTGCAGTGAAATTCTTATATCTCTGCGCCATTGCAGAAATATTCTTTATTTAAAATTGAACCCTTGCTTATCAATCTGGTTTAGGAAAACCGGCAGGGACAAAAAATTTACAATCCGACCCTGTTAAAAATCTTACTTACCTGCCTAAGGTAATAATTAAGGTCGAATGCCTCATCAATTTTTTTCTCACTAAGATATTTTGGCACTTCCGGTTCCTCTAAAAGGCTTGATTTAAAATCTATTCCCTCTTTCCATGTGCGCATGGCAGCGCGCTGCACAATATCGTAAGCTTTAGTCCTGGGCAAGCCCGCTTCCATAAACATTAATAAGACTCTCTGCGAAAATATAAGCCCTTTTGTTTTAATCAGGTTAACCATCATATTCTTAGGATAAACATTTAGTCCTTCTATAACCTGAATGAATTTATTAAGCATGTAATCTAACGCTAATGTTGAATCCGGAATAATAACACGCTCAACCGAAGAATGTGAAATATCCCGCTCATGCCAAAGCGCAATATTTTCCATCGCCGCTAAGGCATTGCCACGCAGCAATCTTGCTAGCCCGCAGATACGTTCGCAGATAACCGGATTTCTTTTGTGCGGCATGGCGGAGGAACCTTTCTGCCCCTTAGCAAATGGTTCTTCTGCCTCCAATACCTCTGTGCGCTGCAAATGCCTGATCTCGGTAGCAAATTTCTCTAGACTTGACCCCACGATTGCAATCCTTACCATAAGTACCGCATAAATATCGCGCTGGATTATCTGAGTAGAGATCTTTGCCGGTTTTAATCCAAGCTTTTTGCAGATATAACCCTCCACAAAAGGATCAACATTAGCGAAGGTCCCTACCGCTCCGGAAGCTTTCCCTACGGAAACTTCTGCTGCTGCCAGCTTTAAACGTTCTAAATTACGACGCATTTCATCATACCACAAAGCCAGCTTTAAACCAAAGGTGGTCGGTTCGGCGTGAACGCCATGGGTACGCCCCATGCAAGGAATATCTTTATAAAACTTAGCCTTTCTAGCCAGGGCCTTTAGTAATTTATTCACATCATCGATTAAAATCCCCGAAGCTGCCCTTAACTGTACACCAAGTGTCGTATCAAGGATATCGGAAGACGTAAGCCCAAGGTGTAGGTACTTGGCATCACTTCCTATATATTGGGCTACATTAGTGACGAAAGCCACCACATCATGTTGTGTCTTTTCTTCGATCTTATTTATTTCTGATAAATTAAATCTGGCCTTGCTTTTAATTCTTTTAACTGCGGACAGGGGGACTTTCTTCTTTTTGGCAAGCGCTTCTAAAGCAAGTATCTCAATGGCAAGCATAGTCTTAAATTTAAACTCATTTTGCCATATTGCGGACATCTTTGGGAGGCTATAACGCTCAATCATTTAATATGCCCTCTCTTTAAATTTATAGGAAGTTTATTATATCAGAAAAAGAGGTTTTGGCAAACAAAAAGAAACCAGCTTGCTGATCCGGTAAGGTAAGAATACATCCCGCGGCCCTCTGAATTAAAATATTCCGGCAGGCAAGGGTAGATCTTACTTACCTGGCTGTTGAATGCAAGCTGATAAAGAGAATTTATAACCTTAAGCCCTTCTTTAATAAAACCACGGGTGCATAAAGCATAGGCGTACATAACCGCCATATGCGAGAATATTGACCCATTCTCCTTTTCTCCGTATGCAAATGAAAATGCCCTTCCTAAATTATGCTGCTCTTGCTTAAAATCGGTATTTAAACGGTAACCCTTTAGCTTCTTATCAAAAAGGTATTTATCAACATTGACAATAATTTTCTTAACCTGCCAGTCTTTGGCTACCCCACTAATAATCGCAAAGGTTTGCGAGGCCAGCATCATCTGAAGCCTGCCGCCTATCCTCCCCTCAACCCTCTTTTTATCATTATCGTAGTAACCGTTAAAGAAACCCTCTGGCAGCCATTCTTTTTTGCGTATATGCTCAAAAACCCATTCTGCCCTTGATTCTAAGGCCTTAATAAGCGCGGAGCTCTTCACGGAGATTGTTTTACCGCTGAGACCATTTTCAACACATGTAAAATATTCCAGGAGTTTTTTCTGTTTCAGCCTTATATTACCGTAATCACAGGACCCTAATAACATTGCCATTTCAGAGAATAAAACAATTTCTTTCCTGCCTGATGTGCGAATAAGCCGGGCAAGCTTCTTGAGGTTGCTTGCATACATACAGCTAAAGGCAACGCTCTCCCCATGTTCAGGGGCCATATCCAGCCCGTCATTCCAATCGGCTCCCTCAAGGCGGATATGGTTATGAGAACCAACGTTATAAAACTGAGAGATATTCTCGAGGATTAAATGCTCTAAAAGCGTACCTTTATAGCCGCAAGGCGTGAAATCACGCTTTTTCTTTCCTGAACGAAAAACAAATTGATCGCTGAAATAACCGGCTTTCTCAAATAAAATTCCTACGTCATTAGTTTTGTTTATATAAAGCTCTGTTGTCAATAAAGGCCATATCCCATGGTCCATCCAAACCCTGCAGATATCGTTACGATCAGCAATAAATTCACCCGGTTTATTGCCTATAATAGTAGCGTTAGAACCGTCGACACGCACACCCTGGAAATTATTTATCAGCATGCCGCGTACTTCCTTAGAGCCGCTTAAGATTAACCCTAAGCAATCCTGCCAGAGGTCACGCCAACCCCTGCCCCCCTTACCATAATCAAAATCCGGAAGAAAAGAACAGCCAAAAAACTTCCTCAAGAGAGGCTGGATACTTACCCACCTGAACCAATTATTAAAATCCTTATCCTGCGTAGGAGAATTAACGGAGTTGGCCTTTTTTAGCCAAAAATCCTTAGTCTCCTCAAGAGATAGCTTTACTTTCTTAATATTGCTGAATTTCTTGATTATGCCGGACATCTCGGCGCTTTCTTGAGTTATGCCCAACGCCAAAATATAGGTGAAAGATTCACCCGGGTCTAACTGCCGGGATTTAAAACGCAAAGCACCCATAGACTCTTTACCTTGAATATTATTTCTCCCGGGAAGTTTATTCTCTAAAATAGCCTCCGGCGCCTCCAGGTCTCCTGCCTCACCGCAAAACATCTCTTGGGTAGGATACAAATACTCTGGGGCATTTCCCCGCTCATCCCAGCCTAATACAAAATAATAATTCCTATTAGGCTTATGCCCTGCCTCGTTGAAAGATAACGTGGGCTTGGATATCACCCCAAATTTATGCAGGGTTATGCGCTGGAGTAATGATGTTACATGCCGGTGGTCACGGATATTATTAGCCCCCCTTGCATATATAGGAATAGCTGCAGTAGGGATAAACTTTATTGTCTTAGAAGAAATATTAGTAAGCGTTACCTGCATTAACTCTACGGGTTCTTTGGAAGATGGGACAAAAGAGAGGATCTCGCTTTTTAGGCCTATCCACTTATTCTCCCTGGTAATTTTATGCCAGAGAAGCCCTGCCTCAAGATTAAAATTATCTTTTTGAAGGAGTTTAAAGTCCTTAGAGACCCCGGTGGCTGACCAAACCTTTTCTTTATTAATATAAACCCAGAAGTTACGCGAGGCCCTGGAATTAACTAGATCAATGCGTGAGGCAGGAGGCAACAAAAAAGAATCTTGCCCGGATTTTATATCCCCGCACATATACGGAGTAATCGAAGAAAATATTCTTTCGTTACAAAGCGGGAAATAAAGCGTTTTTATCTTATCCGCCTGAGGGAAATTAAAGCTGGCTGCGCTATCAGTGAACTTAAACATTTTTTTCATAGAGCTTAACCTACCACAACCAGGGGCTGTTTTCAATAAAAACCT
>JAKQSG010000143.1 GCA_029563245.1 Candidatus Omnitrophota bacterium | reverse complement strand
CACATTGGATACCAGGTGCATGACATGCGAATATTTTTCAATACTCATAAACTCGCTTAGAGAGACTGTCCCTGTTTTGCAGACCCTGCCTAAATCATTCCTCCCTAAATCTACAAGCATAAGATGCTCAGCGCGCTCTTTCTTGTCCTTAATCAACTCGTTGGCCAAACAGGCATCTTCATTCTTATCCTTACCCCTTGGGCGTGTGCCGGCAATAGGCCTGGTCTGAATTAAGCCATCCTCGCAGCGGACCAGCATTTCCGGTGAAGCGCCGACAATAGTTAAATCCTTAAACTTCAAGAAATACATATACGGAGACGGATTAAGGCTACGCAGGGTACGATAAACAGCAAAGGGCTCCTTGGAAGCCTTGATCTTAAACCTCTGCGATAAAACCACCTGTATAATATTCCCGTTTTTAATGTACTCCTTTGCACAGTTGACGATCTTTTTAAACCCGCCTTTTGTGAAATTTGAAGAAGGCCGGCCTATAGTTAAAGCCGAAGAAGGCTTCTTCTCCTTATAAGACAAAGATAAGCGCGCAAAGATTTCCTCAATTTTCTTTAAGCAATCCCTGTATATCTTTTTCTTAGCCGGCAAGGAACTAGCGCTTTTCTTGGGGATAATAGCATTACTTACAATTTTAATGGTATGTTTTACATGGTCAAAGACTAAGATCGTATCCATAAGCATGAGGATAGAATCTTCAAGTCCAAGCTCATCATTATTCTTATCCGGTATATCCTCAAAAAACCTAACCATATCATATCCGATAAAACCCACCAGCCCCCCGCAAAAACGAGCAAGCCCTTTGATATGCGCACAGTTAAACTGGCGCATAATTTTCTTAACCTCATCTAACGGAGAAAGCTCCGTTATAAACCTTTTATGCCTTCTCTCCTGTATATAGGTTATTTCAATCTCTTTACCCTTAGATTTAAATACTAAACTCGGAGATACCCCCATAAAAGAATAACGGGCAAGCTTCTCCTGCCCCTCTACGGATTCAAGTAAAAAAGCATAATCGCTCTTTTTTATCTTAAGAAACGCAGAGACCGGGGTATCAAGGTCGGCATTTATCTCCTTATATACAGGGATAACATTGCTCTTCTTGCTTAACCTAAGAAATTCTTTTAAATCTAAACTGTACATTTTATATTTACTTGGCTCTCCTGTAAAAACAAGTGCGCATACCGGTGTGGCAGGCAACCCCCACCTGCCTGACCAGTATTAAAAGCGCATCCATATCGCAATCATAGAATAAAGACTTAACAAACTGAAAATGCCCTGAGGTCATCCCTTTAACCCAGTACTCTTTACGCGAGCGTGACCAGAAACAGGTCTTACCCGATTTAAGGGTCCTGCGCAAAGATTCCTTATTCATGTACGCTACCATAAGCACTTCTTTTGTTTTATAATCCTGTATTATAGCCGGGATTAAACCCTTCCGGTCAAACTTCAATGCCCCTATGCTAAACTTGCATTTTTCTTTCATAGCCTTACCGGTACGCCTTTCTCTCTTAAATAACCCTTAACTTCAGAGACGGAATATTCACCGTAATGAAAAATAGAAGCTGCCAAAGCAGCGTCAGCACCAGTTTTAGAAAAACAATTGAAGAAATCCTCAAGCTTACCGGCTCCCCCGGAGGCAATAACCGGGACATTTACTATCCGTGAGACTGCAGCAGTAAGCTCTAAATCATACCCATCCTTCGTACCGTCATAATCCATGCTGGTTAGAAGTATCTCTCCGGCGCCTAACCCCACGCCTTTTTTTGCCCATTCCAGCGCATCCTCTTTGGTAGGAGTACGGCCTCCGTTTATATAAACCTCCCAGTTGCCGGATGGGGTCTTCTTGGCATCGATAGCCAGGACTATGCACTGGCTGCCGAATTTTCTGGAGGCATCCAGGATTAATTCCGGAAACCTAACCGCCTGGGTATTTACGGATACCTTTTCCGCTCCGGCGTTTAAAAGATTCCGTATATCTTCCAGGTCTTGGATTCCTCCGCCGACGGTAAAAGGCGTAAAAATATTGCTGGCAATTCTCTCCACTAAACCAACAAGCGTCTTACGCTTCTCAAGGCTTGCCGTAATATCAAGAAAAACTAATTCGTCCGCCTGCTGTTTGTCGTAAATCTTGGCCACCTCAACAGGATCTCCGGCATCCTTAAGGCCTAAAAACTTTACGCCCTTTACCACCCTGCCATCTTTTATATCAAGGCAGGGGATAATACGCTTGGTGAGCATTTACTTTACCTTTTTCTCCAGGTATACCCTTAAGAGTTCCCAGGTCTTCTTGCCTACCTTGCCATCGACAGTAATATTATTTGCTCCCTGAAAAGACTTAATAGCATCACGCGTCTGCCCCCCCATACGCCCGTCTATCTTACCAGGATTATAACCGGCATTTGTTAAAGCAGTCTGGATCTGTTTTATATTAGGGCGCGACTTTGGCTCTATGCTAACAGCCTGCTTTACAGGGACTATTCTCTCCTGCATTGCCCTCTCTAAATCCTCGCGCAGGCTAGCTATCTCCTGATCCTTGCTCTCCAGCCTGCTCTCTAAAGCTGAAATCTGGCCTCTTAAGCCCTGGATCTCCAGATCTTTTTTCTTACCCATAGTAGCGCATCCGCTTGTGGAGACTAAGAGCACAACCGCTATTACACTTAAAAACATTTTTTGCAGCATCTTACCCCTCCTTCTTTTTTTAAGAGAACCTTAAAGCCTGCGGTAAAGTAAACTTTCCTTCATACAAAGCCTTACCGATAATCACAGCGCTTAAACCTTCTCTCTCTAGCCTTTTTAATCTATCCAAATCCCCTAATTTGGATATCCCCCCTGAAGCAA
>JAKQSG010000135.1 GCA_029563245.1 Candidatus Omnitrophota bacterium | reverse complement strand
CTACGAGAACACAAAGGTGCCGTACGAAGAGCTTACGGAACAGGAAATACACTGCATCCGTGACAGAATGCATACGCGGCCTTCCGACATCGACATTTTCTTTGCCCATGATGCTATTCCTGAAAAGCCATGCCCTTTTTGTGCAGGGGCGGAGTCAGAGACTCCTAAGGAGATTTATGCATTAAGGCCGCGCAATTCAGCTGCTAATACTCCGGGTTGGGACTTAAGGGTAGTCCCGAGTATAGCTCCGTTCCTAAGGGTCGAAGGTGAACTTGACCGTCATGGAAGGGGTTTATACGATATTATGACCGGCGTAGGGGCCCATGAGATTGTAATTGAGACCAACCAGCATATCGCCAATATGGCGGATTTGAGCGCAGGGCAGATATCCAAGGTCTTAAAATGTTACTCCGATAGAATTATTGACCTTGAAAAAGATGAGCGTTTTAAGTATGTGTTGGTTTTTAAGAATTATGGCGCATCCGCAGGCGGAAGCGCGATCAGACATACGCGTTCGCAGTTAATCGCAACTCCGGTAAATCCTAAACGTGTAAAGGAAGAACTTGCCGGCAGCCGCAATTATTATAATTACCATGAAAGATGCGTTTTTTGTGATCTTATCCATCAGGAGATTGAGCAGAAGGATAGATTGATTTTAGATTTGGATGGATTTATTGCCATAAGTCCGTTTGCCGCAAGATTTTCTTTTGAGACCTGGATAATGCCCAAGAAGCATTGCTGCGATTTTACCTGCCAGGACGGAGAATCCTTAAAGAATTTAGGTAAGGTGATGAAGGAGCTGCTTTCAAAGCTCAAAAAGGGCTTAAATGACCCACCTTATAATTATGTTATACATACAGCACCTTTTCGCCGGAAGAAATCAGGGTATTGGAAGACGATAGACCAGGATTACCATTGGCATATTGAGATTATGCCCAGGCTTACAAGGGTTGCCGGTTTTGAATGGGGGACAGGTTTTTATATCTGTCCGATCACTCCGGAAGATTGTGCAAAATTCTTAAGAGAGGTGGAAATATAATATGGGTGAATTAAGGCGTGATCCGATTGTAGGCAGATGGGTGATTGTGGATACGGATCATCCTGCAAACCCAAAAGATTTCCATTATGAGCAGAATGCCTACAGGGGAGGGGTTTGCCCTTTTTGTTACGGCAACGAAGCGATGACTCCCCCCGAAATAGAATGCTTCAGGGAACAGGGGACATCCGCAAACTCTCCGGGCTGGCAGGTTAGGGTGGTGGCAAATAAATTCCCCGCGCTTCAGATAGAAGGCGATTTGGATAGGCGTCCCTTTGGGCTTTATGATATGTCTAACGGAATTGGGGCGCACGAGGTTATTATCGAGAGCCCTTATCATGCCAAGGATATCCCGGATTTACTTCCGCATGAGATTGAGAATTATATTAAGATGTGCCGTAACAGGGCTTTTGATCTTGCCAAAGATAAGCGTTTTAAGTATTTGATGTTTTTCAGGAACTTTGGTTCGGCTGCGGGCGCTTCGCTTGAGCATGCGCATACGCAGGTTGTAGCTCTTCCTATGGTCCCGAAGAATGTGGCTGAGGAGATTGCCGGCGCAAAAAGTTATTTTGATTATAAAGAGCGCTGTATTTTTTGTGATATGATAAGGCAGGAGACTCAAGAGAAAGACCGTATTGTCCTGGAGAATAAATTTTTTATATCTTTCTGCCCGTTTGTTTCGCGTTTCCCTTTTGAGACCTGGATTATGCCCAAGAAACATAACGCCTACCTGCGCTTTATCTCTGATGAAGAGACGGGATGCCTGGCACAGATCCTAAAAGAGACTATTCTAAGGGTAAAGAATATTTTTCCTAATCTAGCTTATAATTACATTATTCATGTAGCGCCTATTAACGGGGATACGGACGTGGAGTATTACCATTGGCATATTGAGCTTATGCCTAAATTAACACAAGTAGCGGGTTTTGAATGGGGAACGGGTTTTTATATCGATCCGATTACCCCGGAACAATCCGCAAAATATCTCAAAGGAGGGTTATAAAAATGGCAGTAAAGGTTGGTATTAATGGTTTCGGAAGGATTGGCAGGTTAGTTGCACGGGCAATATTAGAAAAAAACAGTAAAGATATCATATTGGTGGCGGTTAATGATTTGACAGATGCAAAGTCAAACGCCTACCTTTTTAAATATGACTCGGTGCACGGAAGGTTTAACGGAGAGGTAAAGGCTACATCCGCAGATACGATATCAGTTAATGGCAAGGAGATAAAGGTCCTAAGCAAAAGAGACCCCTCTGAGCTTCCCTGGAAAGATTTAGGGGTTGAGCTAGTGGTAGAGTCAACCGGTTTGTTTACCATCAAGAAAGACGGGGTAAACAAAAAGGGCAAAGAGGTTAAGGGTGCTGAGAATCATATTACCAAAGGCGGGGCAAAAAAGGTTATTATCTCTGCTCCTGCAGAAGGCGAGGATATAACTATTGTTTTGGGGGTGAATGAGAATAAATATGACCCAAAGAACCACAATGTTATATCCAATGCTTCATGTACGACCAACTGCCTGGCGCCGGTTGCTAAAGTTATGAATGATAATTGGGGGATCGTAAAGGGGTTAATGACCACGATTCATTCCTATACCAATGATCAGAAGGTTCAGGATATGGCGCATTCAGATTTACGCCGTGCCCGCGCCGCCGCAGTTTCAATGATACCAACATCAACCGGAGCTGCAAAGGCTATCTCGTTGGTTATCCCGGAGCTTAAGGGTAAGCTGGATGGTTTTGCAATTCGTGTACCAACACCTAATGTTTCAGTGGTTGATTTAACGGTAGCCTTGTCCAAGAAGGCAACTGTCGAAGAGCTGAATGCTGCGTTTAAGGCAGCTTCTGAAGGCGCGATGAAGGGTATCTTAGGCTATACCGAAGACCCTGTGGTTTCGGTTGATTTTAACCATTGCCTGTTAAGTTCGGTAATTGATGCTAAGAGCACTAAGGTTATTCAGGATGACTTTGTTAAGGTCCTCTCATGGTATGATAATGAGTGGGGTTATTCAAACCGCGTGGTTGACCTTTGTGAATATATTATCAAGAAAGGGTTATAATTAATATGGCGAAGTTGACAATTAAGGATATTGATTTTAAGGATAAAGTTGTTTTAATGAGGGCGGATTTTAATGTGCCGCAGGATGCAAGTTTAAAGATTACTGATGATACGCGTATACGCGCGACGCTTCCAACGATAAGGCATATTCTCAGGCAGGGAGTAAAGAGGCTTGTTCTGATGAGCCATTTAGGAAGGCCTGACGGCAAGGTTGTTGAGAAATACAGCTTAAAGCCAGTATCAGCGCGCTTAAAAGAACTCTTAGGGGAAGATGTTTTATTTTTAAACGATTGCGTCGGAGAGAACATAAAACAGTCAATCGGCTCTGCCAAAGAGAGGATAGTGCTTTTAGAGAATCTACGTTTCCATGCGCAGGAAGAAGCTAATGACCCGGACTTTGCAAAACAGCTGGCATCCTTAGGCGAAATCTTTGTTAACGACGCTTTTGGCACTGCCCATCGAGCTCATGCCTCAACTGAAGGGGTAACCCATTTTCTAAAGTCAGCTGCCGGATTTCTTCTGGAAAAGGAGATTAAGTATTTAGGCGAAGCGGTAACCAATCCTGCTAAACCGTTTGTGGTAATTTTAGGCGGGGCAAAGGTCTCGGATAAGATAGGGATGATTGAGAACCTTTTGCCCAAGGCTGATGCGATTATCGTCGGCGGAGGGATGGCTTACACTTTTCTCAAGGCCCAGGGCAAGCCAATTGGCAACTCAAAACTTGAAAAGGAAAAATTAGATTTAGCAAAATCAATTCTTGGGCAGGCCAGGGAGCAGAAAAAAGATATCCTTTTGCCCGTAGATAATATAGTGGTTGAGACAATAGCTGCGGATGCAAAAACCGAAATAGTCGCAGAGAATATTCCTGACGGAAAGATTGCGGTGGATATCGGCCCAAAGACAGCCAAGCTTTTTATGGATAAATTAAAGGCTGCCAAGACTATTGTCTGGAACGGTCCGCTGGGGATATTTGAAATGGATGCATTCAGCAAAGGTACAAAGGAAGTAGCTGATTTTATTGCCGGGTTAAATTGTACTTCGATTATAGGAGGGGGCGATACTGCGGCTGCGATTACTAAATTTAAATTAGAAGATAAAATGACACACATATCAACCGGAGGAGGGGCAAGCTTGGAATATCTGGAAGGTAAAACTTTACCGGGTGTAGCAGCTTTAACCGACAAATAAAATGCGAAAAACTATTATTGCTGGAAATTGGAAGATGTATAAGACTATTAAGGAAGCAATTGAATTAAGTAACGGCTTAAAGCGGGAACTTTTTAAATTAGATACCCAGGCGGTGGATGTAGTCTTATGCCCGCCCTTTACTGCTTTATCCGAGGTTGCCGAGGTTATAGCTGAAACAGGAATTTCTCTTGGGGCCCAGAACCTTTACTGGCGTGAGGAAGGCGCTTTTACGGGCGAAGTCTCAGGAGCCATGCTTAAGGAGGCTGGTTGCAATTTTGTGATTATCGGGCATTCCGAGCGCAGGCAGTTTTTCGGTGAGGATAACGAGAGCGTAAACAAGAAAATCAAGGCAGCTTTGGCTATTGGCCTTACCCCGATTGTCTGTATCGGTGAGAAACTTGAGGAGAGGGAAGCCGGCAAGACATTGGATATAATTAGCGACCATCTTTCGGGTGCTTTAAGCGGGTTACCGGCGGAAGAGGTTTTAAAAATTGTGATTGCCTACGAGCCGGTTTGGGCAATAGGGACGGGAAAAACTGCTACCGCACAGCAGGCACAGGAAGTGCATAAGTATGCCCGTGAATTGCTGCATAAGCTTTATAATCAGGAAGTAGCTTCGGAGGTCAGGATACAATACGGCGGAAGTGTCAAGCCGGAGAATATAGTAGAGCTAATCAGGCAACCGGATGTAGACGGGGCATTGGTCGGCGGTGCAAGCCTAAAG
>JAKQSG010000034.1 GCA_029563245.1 Candidatus Omnitrophota bacterium | reverse complement strand
TGTTCCCCTAACCACATTATAAATATCGTGCCTGTAGTAAGGGTGAGTACGGTAATGATACGAAAACCCCATCCCGGATCCATAACGATCTTTAATCCCTCAAAACGAGCAGGATTCTCTAACCAAAGAGCAATGAAAAATGATTGAACTATAGCTAAACCTACGGTTCCATAGCGGGTAAATTGGTTGATCTTCTCATAGCCTACCTTACCCTCCTTAGAGATCTTCTCCAGTGCCGGTATAACCGCGGTTAATAGCTGCATGATAATAGATGAAGAAATATAAGGCATTATCCCTAGGGCGAATATGGTAAGCTTTTCCATAGCGCCTCCGGAAAACATATTAATTATGCCAAAGATCGTCCCGCCTTGAGTTTGGGCAATGCGGGTAAAAAACTCTGCTAAAGCCGCACCATCAATACCCGGAGTAGGAACATAACACCCCACCCTGTATATAGCCAATAAAGCTCCGGTGATAAGCAGACGCTTTTTTAAATCGGGTATTTTAAAAGAATTAATTAAAGGGCTAAAATCAACTAATGACATTAGTTATAACTTCTGCACTGCCGCCTGCTTTTTTAATAGATTCAGCGGCCTGCTTGGAAAAGGCATGGGCTTTGACTGTTACGGCTGCCTTTAGGTCTTTATTGCCTAGGATTTTAACCGGTTTTTCTTTATCTTTAATCATCCCCTTAGCCTTAAGTAATGCGGGATCAACCGTCGCATCTTTTATCTTGGCGATGCTTTCTAAGGTGACAATCTGAAAACTTTTCTTAAAAATGCTTATGAAACCTCTCTTGGGCATCTTACGAATCAAAGGAGACTGGCCTCCCTCAAAACCTAAATAAAAGTGCCTTCCCGCCCTTGATGTCTGGCCCTTGCTACCACGGGTAGATGTCTTTCCGTGCCCCGAGCTTGAACCCCGGCCTAAATATTTTCTTTTCTTGTGGGCCCCTTTGGGAAGACTTAAATTAAATAAACCTACTCTCTTAAGAACCTCTTCTTTTTTTTCTTTTACTGTTTTATTTTTCATTCTAAACCTTCAAATTTTTCAAACCATCAACGGTTGCTTTAATAACATTAATCGGATTGTTGGACTTCAAGCACTTAGTCAAAATATCCTTGATGCCTGCGGCTTCGCAGATGGCGCGAACCGGACCGGCTGCAATAACACCCGTACCTTCAGAGGCAGGCTTAAGCATAACTTTAGCTGCTCCATATTCTCCAATAATTTCATGAGGAATAGTTGAACCTTCCAGAGGGACCCTAAAAAGGCTCTTCTTAGCCTTGGTCAAAGATTTTCTTATAGCATCCGCCACTTCATTTGCTTTATCCAAAGCAAAACCAACCCTTCCCTTGGTATCGCCCACAACGACAAGGGCGCTAAAATGCAATTTCTTTCCGCCCTTAGTAACCTTCGTGACTCGGTTAATCGTAATTACCTTTTCTATCAACTCTTGCTGCTGTTCGATATTTATCTCCCGCATAGATTAAAACTCCATTCCGCCTTTTCTTAAAGACTCGGCAAATGCCTTTACTCTGCCGTGATATAAAAACCCCGCACGATCAAATACGATTTTGGTTATCCCCTTTTCTTTCGCCTTAAGGGAGAAAACCTGGCCAAATAACTCCGAGGCCTTAACGCTACCTGAATTCTTCATTTTCTGCTTAAATTCCTTGCTCGCCGTAGAAAATGAGAAGATTACCTTTTCCTGGGTATCATCTACCACCATTGCAGATAAATTATTCAAGCTGCGCTTAACTACCAAACGCGGCCTCTGCGAATTGCCCTGCATTCTAAGTTTTATCCTTCGATGCCTTTTTAGCCTGGAAAGTTCTTTTTTATTCATTTTATTTACCACCGCCGGTTGCCTGTGCCTTACCTACTTTCTTTTTTACGTGTTCTCCGAGAAAACGCACACCCTTACCCTTATAAGGCTCAGGTGGATAAATAGAGCGTATCTCGGTAGAGACCTTACCTATTAATTCTTTATCTATGCCGGTAATTACCAATTGAGTAGGCTTAGGTGCTTCAATCTTAATCCCCTGTGGGATCTCGAAGTTTACCGGATGAGAAAAGCCCAGGTTTAAGTTTAAACTGTTTCCCTGGACGGCTGCCTTAAAACCTACGCCGATAATTTCAAGCTCTTTCTTATACCCCTCAGTGACCCCTTTAACCATATTAACAATTAGCGCGCGGTACAATCCGTGCAAGGATTTGTCCATCTTAGAATCTGCAACCCTCTTTACCAGGACCAACCCCTCTTTTATATCCAAAGAAATACGCGGAGAAAGCACCTTACTCAACTTACCCTTAGGACCTTCCACAAAAACAGTATTATCCTTAACTTCCACCTTAACTTCTTTTGGAACTGCTATTACTTTCTTACCTAATCTAGACATTAATCGATCCCCTATAGCTTAAAACTACCAAACGTATCCTATTACCTCTCCGCCTAAACCCTGTTCCCGCGCCGCCTTATCAGTCATAATCCCTTTAGATGTAGAGATCAAAGCCAGGCCCTTACCCCTCAAAACAACCGGCACCTTTTTGTGTGTCACATAGGAACGTAATCCCGGCCGTGAAATTCGCTTAATATTCCTTATCGCCGATTTTGCCGCCGTATATTTAAGATAAATTCTACCTACGCCCTGCTTTTTATCTTCTATGATCTTGAAATTCTCAATGTAACCTTCATCTTTTAATATAACCAATATTGCCTTTATCGTATTGGATACCGGGACATCTACAATATCCCTTTTTATCATTACAGCATTACGTATTATCGTGAATACATCTGCTATCAGATCTGTCCTTGACATTTATTGAGCTCCTTAAGTTCTTATTTTACCAGCTCGCCTTTTTTACGCCCGGTATAACGCCCTTCCAGGCTAATTCCCTGAAACACAAACGGCAAAGTTCAAACCTGCGCAAATAACCACCGGACCTACCGCATATCGCGCATCGGTTATGCTTACGAGCAGAAAACTTCGGTTTACGTTTCCATCGAGCTATCTGTGAATTCTTGGCCATATATTTTTAATTTAATCCTTTTCTGTTTTAAACGGCATCCCGAACATCTTTAAGAGTGCTCGTGCCTGATCAATAGTTTTAGCGTTTTTTATAACAAAGGTAATATCCATGCCTTGCATGCGGGTAAGCTTGTCATATTCAATCTCTGGGAAGATGCCCTGTTCGCTTAAGCCTAAGGTATAATTTCCGGCTTTATCAAAAGCATTAATGGATACGCCGCGAAAATCGCGTATACGCGGCAAGGCCACATTAATTAATCTGTCCATAAATTCATACATCA
>JAKQSG010000121.1 GCA_029563245.1 Candidatus Omnitrophota bacterium | reverse complement strand
CGTACGGATAACAAGAATAATTTCAAGCACCTAAACTACCCTCGTAACACCACATGCAATCTCATTTCCCCCTAGGGGGCGTCGGTTATTTAGCAATCATAAAAAATTTACGTGATCCATTTTGGAGTTTGGATTTCCTATTGTAATGACCCCCATTAGTCAAGGGGTTTTTAAGTTAGAACCGGCTCTTTGTTAACGTTGGCGTAGCTTGCGTAAAACTGGCTCGGTGTCATATTATTCAGCGTTTGATGCGGGTAATCCGTGTTGTAGTCGTGAATCCACTTGGCCAGGCTAATCTCAAAATCAAACGGGTTGTCCCAGTCGTACGGCCAGACAATGTCTTCTT
Organism: Candidatus Omnitrophota bacterium; assembly: GCA_029563245.1. Lineage (GTDB taxonomy): Bacteria > Omnitrophota > Gorgyraeia > Gygaellales > Profunditerraquicolaceae > Sherwoodlollariibacterium. The sequence goes on along the minus strand of JAKQSG010000121.1, from coordinate 5,359 downwards.
TAATGGTGCGCAAGACACGCTCAGTATCAGAATTGCCTTTGGGATTCGACCAGGTAGTAAATATCTGTTTTATACCCAGCACAGCGCAGTTCATCATAAATCTCTGAGATGTCGGTTGACACCCGTTATCAGAGATTAAAAATAGCTGTTCTTTGTCAGTATCTTTAATTCCTTGCGGGAACCGGGAATTGACGGCTTGATTTAAAGCCTTAAGCCAATCTTCGGTCCGAGACTGTAAGCCTAAGTTGTAGCCGATAATCTCTTTGGTGTACCAGTCAAGGACAATGGTTAAATACAGCCAGCCCCAGGAGGCCATTTTGATCTTGGTCATATCAACACCCCAGAAGTGGTTGGGGTGCTCGGCATGGGGCTTAGGCCGTATCGGGCCGCGCTTAGCCTTATTCCTGGTCTCCGGGGTAACCAGAAGACCTTGCTCTTTCATCAGCCGCTGGATACGCTTCTTATTCACCGGTATTCCCTGGCGGTATTTCAAGTACGACCAGACCCTGCGATAACCCCAGAGAGGGTGGTCGGTCTTGACTTCTTTGATCTGCCCAAGGATAACAGCATTACGTTCGATTACGCTTTGAGATTTTGCTCTTCTCATAGTTAAAATTCGTTTTTTTTAAGCTCAACGGTTAAGTCACCGATGATACGCTTGAGCTTTTGGTTCTCCAGTTCCAGGTGCTGTTCTTTCTTGGTCATGTTCTTTACTTCAAAGGCCTGCTTGCCGTATTTTAAGAGCTGGTCGCGCCATTGGTAGTACTGAGTTTGGGCGATCTGGTACTTGGCACAGAGCTTTGAGATTTCAATCTGGCCGCTTAGGCCTTCAAGCACTATTTGCAGCTTTTGCTGGCTGGTCCAGTGTCGTTTTTCCATAGAATACGGCTCCTTTCTGGGGCTTATGCCTCCATGAGCCATATTCTAACTTAAAAGTGCCCTTTTGTTAATAGGGGTCAGTATACTACCCTCCAATTGGGCTATGGATGAGCCGATGGCTGAGAAGAATGTTTCCGGAATTCTGATTGGCCTAGACTGGGTAAGTTCAAATATTACGGTGCTATATTTTGACCCTTTTTCGGGTAAGAAGGATGAGATTAATATCGCTGTTACTCATGATACCAAGATAACTAGGGGGGCTGAGACAATTTATTTTTCTGACCTTGAGCAGAGTGATCCGGTTACGGTTGTTTACTATGATGATGGTTCTGGGGTATTAAAGGCAAAGAAAATTACGGATATGAATTTAGGAAATAGGTAATTCCTATAGGGAGGGTAATTTGTTTAGTAGGAATCGCAAAATAGGTATATTCGTTTTGCTATTCGTTATTGTTTTTATTCATCCTTCTTTTTCTCAAGATTCTTCTATTAAGAGAGAAGGCAGGGAGGCGATGTATTGGGAGGCAGGTGGAAAGGAAAAGGTTAAATGTTTGCTTTGCCCCCGGCAGTGCCTGATACCCCGGAATGAAAGAGGTTTTTGCAGGGCGAGAAGGAATGTAGAGGGCAGGCTTTATGCCCTAACTTATGGCCAGCCCGTAGCGTTGCACGTTGATCCGGTAGAGAAGAAACCTCTTTTTCATGTTTATCCCGGGACGAAATCATTTTCTATCGCTACTGCCGGATGCAATTTAAGGTGTAAGTTCTGTCAGAATTGGGAGATATCTCAATTAGACCCTGAATCGGTTAAGGTTTCTTTTGTTCCCCCCCGGGAGATTATAGACGGAGCCAGAGAGGCTGGCTGCAAAACAATAGCCTTCACTTATACTGAGCCGGCTATTTTTTATGAATATATGCTTGATATTGCTAAGTTGGCTAAGGAAGAAGGCATTGCTTGCGTGATGCATTCATCGGGTTTCATTAGCGAGGGGCCGCTACGCGAGTTAGCTAAATATTTAACTGCGGCCAATATTGATTTAAAGGGTTTTAGCGAAAAGTTTTATTCTTCTTTTTGCGAGGGGTCACTCGCCGATGTCCTAAGGTCGCTTAAGGTTTTGAAAGAGGAGGGGGTCTGGCTGGAGATAACTAATCTTATTATTCCTACTGCTAATGATTCCAAAGAGGATATCCGCAATCTTTGTGTTTGGATAAAAGAAAATTTAGGTGCTGATACCCCGATTCATTTTTCAAGGTTCTTCCCGATGTATAGACTTACGGATTTATCCCCGACACCGCTAAAGACTTTACTCAGGGCGCAGAAAATAGCCCAAGATACGGGCCTTTTGTATGTATACGTGGGAAATATTCCACAAAACATAGGAGAAGATACAATATGCCCTGTTTGCTCTAGCCTGCTGGTTAAGCGGATAGGTTACAAGGTGTTAGAAAATAATATTATTGATAGAAAGTGTAAGTTTTGCGGAGTTATTATTTCTGGTGTCTGGGATTAGGCCCAAAGATTTCTTGCGCATAGAGTAAGGCTCAGGATTAATAAGGAGATAAGGCTGCCGGTAACTCCTAAGAAAGGTATCAATAGCGTTCCGCAAGCTAAAGTCCCCAAAAAGGCGCCGGTTAAATCTGCCGCATAGATAGCGGTAGTTATTTTTTTCTCTTTCATTCTGCTTTCTAAAAGTCCTTGAGCGACCACAGGATAAACTCCGCCGCTTAGGAACCCGCACAGTAATGAAAATGAATAGAAAATAATATCCGCGTATCTTACTTCTCCCAGTTTTTTCAGGCTTAATAATAATGCAATAATAGCAATCCCCCAACATAAAAATATTACTGAAAGTAGCTTAGGGCGGTATATTTGTTTTGAGCTAATGATTAGTATCCCCGTGCTTAGCCCTGCCATAAAGAAAGCGATCAACAATCCCAGTTTCCAGTATAAAGCCCCGCAGTAAGCCTGAAATAATACAAAGATTACCGCAGTCATCGCGATAGAGATAAATCCGACTGCCCCAATATTTAAGAGGTAATAAATTCTTTTTGACAAAAATGAGAAAGCTATTATTAACAACCAGAAAATAAAAAGGGCTGCAATTATATTCTTCCCTGTTTTTCCCTGGTTGATCTTAAGGTCAGGGTAGAATTTAATTTGCTCTAGAATAAGATAATTAAGGAATCCGCTGGGGGTGAGGTTAGTATTAGCAGGGATTTTAGCATCCAACCGGTTTTGAATATATTCTCGTGCCGAAGGCTTAAGGTTATCTTTAAAATGATATATTGTAAAAAAATCGGTAGCCGGGTTAACTTTAATAAAGTTTTCAATCAAGTCATAGTCATTGATTTCTTTATCCGGGGAAGCCACTATAATCATAGTATCCGAGGGTATAATCAGTCTGTAGTTAAAAACCTTATCCAGGGCGTTTATTATACTGGAGTTAAATTTCGCAAATTGAGGGCTTAATATTTCTCGCTTAGAGGGCATGGAGAAAGAGAATATGCCTGCCGGTTTTAATTTTGTTTTAATAAGCCGGTAGAAATCTTCAGTAAAATAGCGGTTCAAAGATAGGCTGGAAGGGGGAGGCGAGATGGCCAGGATGGCATCGTATTTTTTCTTTGTTTCCTTAAGATATAAAACAGGGTCATCGGTAATAAAATTTACCCGCCTTCTTATATCATAGGGTGTAGTATATTCACTCAGAATTGAAATTAGCGGATTAATGTGCAGGGAGTCCAGGGAGCCGGGGTTATATTTCATTATTTCATTAATTTCTTGGGATAGGGCGGGCCCAATAAAAAGAATGTCCTTTTCTCCTGACAGGTTAATTCCGGCCAAGCCCGTATGAATGGCTTCTTCAACTGCAGCCTTATCTTCGCTTGTTGCCAGAAGCGAGCCTTCTGAAAATATCATAGTAGAGTAAGCTTTACGGGCAATTACTATCGGGCCGTAGCCAGAGCCTGCATTTAAGAGTATATCTGAGTTGCCGAATTCTTTTTGCAATATAGGGCTAAATGTTCTTAAGGAGATTAAAGTGGCGGCTATAATAAAAAAGGATATAATCGTTTTCCTAAAAATGCCTTTAATTCCTGCAATCAATAAGAGAGGCAATATTGAGAAGATTAAAGGGTTACTATAATTATTAAAATATAAACTGAAGATTAATCCCCCCAGGAAAAACCCCAGGGCTTCAAAAGCAAAGAATTTAGCGAAAGTATTTCTTTGCGCGGTATTTTTATTAAGATATGCAAGCGTAAGGTATTTGAAAATATAGCCGGTAATAAAAGCTGTCGGCCCTATTAAGGCTATGCTTGATAAGAGGACTAGTTTCAGGCTGGCCGCTTCATAATATTGCATACCGTTTAACAGTTTTGCTAAGTGAATAAGATAGATGGAGATGATGAATGACAGGCAGGCAATCAGGGGCAGGGGAGGATCCTGCAGTTTTCTGGGTAATCTTGCTATACTGCCTAAGGAGCAGGAGATGACCCAGAATCCCGCTCCTAAAATAAAAGCCAGCTCGTTTTTAGCAATAGAAAAGCTGAACTCGCGTAAGATAACAAGCTGGAATATAGAAGAGATAATCCCTAATAGCACGAAGATAATCATGGACAACCCTCTTTTTTATATTATATTAAGCCTAAGATGACGGAAAGTCTATACTATTTATTTTTAAGCGGAATAGTCTTAGGCAGCGGGCCATGCCTTAGTTTTTGCGCTCCCATTCTGGTGAGCTTTGTGGCTGCTTACAGGCCTTCTTTTAAGAAAGCTATAATATCCTATCTATTTTTTTCTGTAGCTAAAATGTTAAGCTATATAATTATCGGAGGATTGATTGGGCTTTTCTCCGGATTACTTAAAAGCAGATTTCTATTAGGGTATGCAAATGCCATAAATATATTATTAGGGATCTTTATTTTAGCAATAGGGGTCCTTACTATAAGTGTCAAAGAGCCCTTAAAAAGCAAGTTTTGTTCTTTTTTAAGCAGGGGGAATTTGAAAAATGCCGGATTGCTTGGTTTTTTAACCGGTTTCTCTCCCTGTCTGCCGCTTTTGGGGATACTTAACTATATAATTATAATTGCGCGTTCTCCAGTAGAGGGGGCGCTATACGCTTTTACTTTCGGGCTTGGCAGCACTATTTCTCCTGTTATTTTACTTATAGGTTTATCGGGGAAGCTGGCCGGGCATTTTGCATACAACCGGAATATTAAACTCCTGATCAGGGTTATTTCTGGTTTAGTCTTGATATCCCTGGGGATGCTGATTCTCCTAAGAGGATTTTCATTTTGATTCTTTCTTTACATAATATTTAAAATCTGTTAAGATATTTCCTATTGCGCCCATAGCTCAACTGGATAGAGCACCAGCCTACGGAGCTGGTTGTTGCAGGTTCGACCCCTGCTGGGCGCATTAATTTTATGAAAATACATGAGATCTATATGCGCGAAGCCATCAAAGAAGCTTATGAGGCTTTCG
>JAKQSG010000032.1 GCA_029563245.1 Candidatus Omnitrophota bacterium | reverse complement strand
AAGGTTCTGAATTCGGGCTTACCTTAACTCAATTAGTAGAAATGGTTGATTTAATATTAAGAAAAATTGAGCTTGGGCTTGCAAAAGCTTATGACGAAAAGGCTTGCGTATACCGCGGTTATTTTATGCATGAGGTAAAAGAGTACCAAAAACTACACGATCATTTTATAAGGCCGCTCGCTTTTAAGCAGATACCTCTCCCTTTATTCCTGGAGCCACAGATGCATGCCCTAAGGCTTACGGATGATAAACAAAAAGCCAGAAAACTTTACCGGGGAGTAAAAAATAGCAGCCTCTTTGACAAAAAACTTAAAATGTATAAAGTAACGGCACCCTTAAAATCAATGCCGGAAGAGATCGGCAGATGCAGGATATTTACGCCGGGATGGCTTGAGAATGAGTCTGTCTGGCTGCATATGGAATATAAATATATACTCGAGCTCTTAAAAGCAGGATTATATGAAGAATTTTACGATAATTTTAAGAGAGTTCTTATACCCTTCCAAGATCCTAGGCAATACGGCCGCAGTATTCTGGAAAATTCATCCTTTTTAGTAAGCAGCGCCTTCCCTGACAAAAGACTGCACGGAAACGGTTTCGTAGCCAGACTTTCCGGCTCCACTGCCGAGTTCCTTGAAATATGGCTAAAGATTAATTCCGGGATAAAGCCTTTCTTTTTAAGCGAGAAGGGGGACTTAAACTTACGCTTTGCCCCCATATTAAGCGGATGGTTATTCGATAAAAAAGGATGCTACTCTTTCAACTTCCTGAGCAAGGTGAAAGTCACCTACCATAACCCCAAAAGAAAAAATACCTACGGAGAAAAATCAGCAAAGGTATGCAAAATAGCATTTGTTGACACCAATGGACTGCCTATAGAAATCAATTCCGATACGCTAAAATCCCCTTACGCAGAAAAAATACGCCTGCGCCAAATCAAAAATATCGATATTTACCTGGAATAATCTTACTTAGAATTTACGGCGGTAGTAAGCGCGGAAGATATGCGCGGTATCTATCGTCAATAACGAGCCGCCCGTAGGATCATAGAGCCTGCCGATAGAGCTTGAGTTGCCTTCCCCGTATTGAAGGGTTAATTCATCATCTTTGGTAGGAAAAAATCTAAATTCGGCGAAGAAATTATGGTGTCCGATTGTCTTAGTATTGCCCTGGTTGACTAAAATAGGATTCTTCCATAATGAATATGTATATTTAAAACACAACCCGATCTTCTCTGTAGGCTCATAAACCATCTGCAGCCCTAAATGGTTCATATTATCCGAGTTCTGGCCCGCCATCTTAAATTCATTATAGGTATAGTCCAGGTAAAAGTTTAATTTATCGGTAGGAGAAAAATCAATTCCTGCTTTATAGATGTTGTAAAAGGGATACGGCGCCTGAGGAAAGTTTCCCTGGTCGTAAAGCCATCTGTTCCAACCGCGGTAATTACTACCATACTCAGAATAAATCCTGCTTAATTCCGCATCATTAAAAACACCGTTGGGGAAATTACCGTAGGCAAGGTAATAATCATTTGTCCTCTCCCAGACAAGGTTAGCCTTTATCCACTCTTCGAAGGCGTACTCTAAACCGATGGAGCCAGTTTTAATGCTCGGATCAGCGCCATCAGGCACCGCAGTATTAACCAGACCTATGTCCGTATCAATATCCATGTTGAACGGATCTATCCCGCCCTTAGTCTTTGGCAGGTTCTGGTAAAGCAATAAACCTTTAAGTGTAAGCTTTTCAACCGGCTTAAACATTATTTCATCGCGCACAACCGTTTCTA
>JAKQSG010000099.1 GCA_029563245.1 Candidatus Omnitrophota bacterium | reverse complement strand
ATCGAGAACCAACAATATTTTTCTAGAACGGGTTTATACCAGGATAGCCAAGGGGACTATAAGGATAACCTGGAGCGTTTTGCGTATTATTGCCGCAGGGCACTTTATTTATTGAAAGAGATAAAATTCCAGCCTGATATTATTCATGTCCATGATTGGCAGGCCTGCCTTATCCCGGTTTATTTAAAGGCCCTATATTCAGGTGATAAATTTTATAAAGATACCCGCACGGTTCTAACTGTTCATAACATAGGCTACCAGGGTATCTTTCCAAAAGAAGGGTTTTTAAAGCTAGGGCTTGACTGGAATTTTTTTGATATCGAGGGGCTGGAATTCTACGGGAATATCAACATTCTGAAGGGAGGGATAGTCTTTTCCGATCTTATCAATACAGTCAGTCCTACTTATTCCCGGGAGATAAGGACTAAGGAGTTTGGCTTCGGGCTGGAAGGAATTTTAAACAAGCGCCGCAGTTATTTGTCCGGGATACTGAACGGGTTAGATTACGATATTTGGGATCCTAAGAAGGATAGATTTATAGCTGCCAATTTCTCTATTATGAATATTAAAGATAAGTCTGTAAATAAGAGTGATTTGCAGAGGGCCTGTAATCTTCCCGTGCGCGAAGATCTGCCCTTGTTAGGTGTCGTCTCAAGACTAGCCCAACAGAAGGGTTTTGATATTATTTCCGAGGCGATGAAAGAGATATGCGCGTTGAAGGTTCAAATAGTAGTATTGGGAATGGGGGAAATCAGATATACTCAGATGTTTAAGGAGGCAGCAAAGAGGTATCCCAATACTATTTCTTTTCACTCTAAGTTTGATGATCCCTTGGCTCATAAAATTTATGCCGGGGCCGATATTTTTCTTATGCCCTCCAGGTATGAACCCTGCGGGCTTGGCCAATTAATTGCCTTAAGGTATGGAACCATCCCGGTTGTTTTTAAGACCGGAGGGCTTGCTGATACCGTTGAGCCTTCAACCGGCTTTATTTTTGATTCTTACAGTAGTACGGATTTAGTTAAGGCTGTAACAACGGCAGTTAAAACTTTTGCAAGCAAGAAAAAATGGTATAGCCTGGTATTGCAGGCGATGAAGCGGGATTTCTCTTGGGGGGTTTCTACCAGAGAATATTTGAAGCTTTATGAGAAAGCAAGGCTTAAGTAAGAAAATTATTATAGGGGTAACCGGTATATTCGGCAGCGGCAAGAGTACGGTATCGCGTATCTTTAAGGCTCATGGCTCTACTATTATTGATGCCGATAAGATAGCGCGCAGGTATCTTTCTCCAGAAACAAAAACCTATAAGTCTATAGTTAATTATTTTGGTAGGGGCATCCTTAAGGCAGGACGCAAGATTGACCGGCGTAAATTGGGTAAGGTAGTATTTGCTAACCGTAGACTTATCTATAAGCTCAACAGCATTATCCACCCTAAGGTAATCGGAGAGATAAAGTCAAGGATAGAAAAGCTTAAAAACGGCATAATAGTTTTAGATGCCCCGCTTTTAATTGAATCCGGGTTAAAGAAAGTAGTTGATAGCTTAATAGTGGTCATCATAGATAACGATGAATTAATCAGAAGGGCGGTCAAGAAAACTTCTTTAAAGAAGGCGGAGATTATAAATAGAGTAAAATCTCAGATTCCTTTACGCAAGAAGATGCGTTTAGCGGATTTTATTATAGATAACAGTGGTACGATGGAAGAGACCAGAAAACAGGTAAAGAGAATAATAAGTAAAATTCAAGGAGGAAGTTGTGGAGAAACTAGAGATTAAGAATTTAAAAGATATGAAGATAAGTGAACTTAACAAGTTAGCTAAGGAATTAAATGCTAATGGTACAAGCGGCTTAAGGAAGCAGGATCTGATTTTTAAGATACTGCAGGCCCAGGCGGAGAAAGAGGGGCTGATGTTTGGCGAGGGGGTGCTGGAGATTCTACCCGAGGGGTTTGGTTTCTTAAGGAGCCCGAATTATAATTATCTGCCTTGTCCGGACGATATCTATATTTCACCTTCTCAGATAAGAAAATTTGATCTAAGGACCGGTGATACTGTATCCGGACAGATCCGGCCGCCTAAGGAGGGGGAGAAATATTTTGCGCTCCTTAAGGTTGAGGCGGTTAATTTTGAGAATCCCGAAGAGGTAAAAGAGAAGGTGCTTTTTGATAATCTCACTCCTGTTTATCCGCATGACCCTTTCGGGCTTGAGACTAAGCCTGATGAAGTTTCTATGAGGATTATGAATTTGCTTGCTCCTATCGGGCGCGGCCAGCGCGGTTTGATTGTTGCCCAGCCTTATAGCGGCAAGACCGTGCTTCTGCAGAAGATCGCCAATGCTATAACTACAAATAATCCCGATGTAATATTGATTGTCCTTTTGATTGATGAGCGTCCGGAAGAAGTTACGGATATGCAAAGGCACGTTAAAGGAGAGGTTATATCTTCTACATTTGATGAACCGCCGGAGAGGCATGTGCAGGTAGCCGAGATCGTATTAGAGAAGGCTAAAAGGCTTGTTGAAC
>JAKQSG010000081.1 GCA_029563245.1 Candidatus Omnitrophota bacterium | reverse complement strand
GCCGCAAAGATTTCCCGGAGAAATGAACTTGCCTTTGAAGAGAAGGGGAGGGTGCATTTTAATGTCGGAGGTTCTTCTGCTTTAGAGGATTCGCTAAAGCTGGTAAGGAATCATTCCGGCAGGAGTCTGTGCTTTGCTTTTATGGGAGGGTATCACGGCAGGACTCTGGCAGCCTCGGCAATTACCTCTAGTTTTCGGTATCGTGAGCGTTTCGGACATTTCGGAGATAGGGCGCTATTTATTCCCTTTCCTTATTGTTTTAGATGCCCCTATGATAAGAAAAAAGATTTTTGCGACTTTTATTGTTTGAAACAATTCGAACGCCTTTTTGAGACTGAGTATCATTCGGTGGTAAACAAAAAAACAAATAGGTGCGAATTTGCCGCTTTTTATGTTGAAGCAGTACAGGGGACAGGGGGTTATATTATCCCTCCGCAGGATTACTTCTCGGGGTTAAAAGAAATATTGGATAGATACGGCATACTTTTTGTGGATGATGAAATACAGATGGGTTTTTTCAGGACCGGCAGGCTTTGGGGTATAGAGAATTTTAATGTTACTCCGGATATAATTGTATTCGGTAAGGCCTTAACCAATGGGTTAAATCCGATATCGGGGATTTGGGCCAAGGAGAGCTTGATCTCGCCTAAGGTCTTTCCGCCGGGCTCAACTCATTCCACGTTTGCCTCTAATCCCCTTGGTACTACGGTCGGGTTGGAGGTAATGAAGCTTATTGAAGAATCCAATTTCTCTGTAGAGGTTCCCAGAAAAGGAAGGTATCTAGTAAGCCGCTTTAAGAATCTACAGAAAAAATATCCGCAGATAGGTGACGTCGATGGATTAGGTCTGGCTATACGCGTTGAAATCTGCGGTAGGGATGGATATTCCCCCGATAAGGAGCTGACCGATAAGATTGTAAACTTAGGCCTAAGCGGTAGATTAACCTCCGGAGGAAAGAGGCGCGGTTTAATACTGGATGTGGGAGGTTACTATAAAAATGTCTTTACTATGGCCCCGTCTTTCTATATCACCCAGAAAGAGATGGATTTAGGTTGCGACCTCTTTGAGGAGGCGCTTATTAAGGCCATAAAGAAGGCCTAGTCTCTGCCGCCCTTAAGGATTCCCTATGGATATCCGTATATTAGATTTTGACGGCAGCCTAACAAGCCAGAAAAAACTACTTTCCGCACATAATCCAAAAATAATTGATTTTAGGGATTTATCATCTGCCGCGAGGTTATGGATGAGCAGGAAGACGGCAGGGATTATTAGTTTACGCCTAGAGGGGGTATCTGGCGGGATTAATTTCTTGGGTTCAGGAGACTTCCATCATATAAGCTCTCTGAACACAGAAAAGATAAGCGAGCCGTTTATACTTATTATTTTCGATTTTCACCCTGACTGGGATATCTTACCTCCATTTCTTGGCTGCGGCTCTTGGGTAACTCGTTCGCTAAAGAATAAAAATATTATCAAGTGTTTCTTAATCGGTCCTTCTTCGTCGGATATCAGCTCTCCTTATATTCAGACCGCAAATCTTAAATCATTTGAGAATAGCCGGTTAGAGATTTATCCCTATACGCATCTTCCTTCTGCTGTTTACTTAAGAAAGGTGCCTTATAATAATTCAATAAGGCTGGAAAAGGGTTTCTTAAGATCTAAGATTCATTGGGATGAGCTTAAGGGGAAAAGCCTAAGTAATTTTCTTCTTACTTTAATTTCCGGCCTGCCTACAAAAAAGGTTTACCTTTCTATAGATAAAGACTGTCTTAAGAGCGAGTATGCCCTAACTAACTGGGAAGAAGGGTATTTTTCTTTGGATGATTTATTAATGATGCTGAAGCAAATAAGGAGCAACCTGGATATTTTGGGAGTAGATATCACTGGAGATTATTCCAGGCCTTCTTTTACTAAAAGATTGAAGAGCCTTGTCTCTAGGATCGACCACCCCAACAATATTAAGGCAGATACATTTAATGATGATAAAATCTCGGCAGTAAATGAACTAACCAACCTTCAAATAATTTCTACCTTAACCTCATAATAATCATCGGTATCCCTTGAAGAAAGAAATAGTCTCTTGAGCAACCTTTTCCCTCTCTTGGTCGGCAATGATTATATGGTAGGAGTCTTCAAATAATATAACCTTTTTGTCTTTTGACCCGATATGTTCATATATAAAGTAAGAATTCTTCGGGCTGGTTGTGTCGTCTTCTTTTGCCTGCAAGATTTGTATGGGTGTATTGATTAAAGGGAGTATTTTCCCGACATATTTTGCCAATAAGCGGTTTTGATGCATGTTAGATACCG
>JAKQSG010000077.1 GCA_029563245.1 Candidatus Omnitrophota bacterium | reverse complement strand
TCAGCCTGTAGCATCGGCCTTACCTTCTCAAGCGCCTTCTCAACCCTTTCTTTCATAATATTCTCCTTTTATTGATTGCCTTCTTAAAATCTAATATTTTAATTATAACATGGCTTAAGATGCTAAGCCAATGTTTATTTCCTCAAGAAACCTGGATATCTCTGCCTTGACATTATTTTTACTCACCACAGCAGAAATAGCACAAAGTGAGTCTGCCCCCGCCTTGATTACATCCCGGGCGTTAGCGATGTTAATCCCTCCAATAGCAACAATAGGTATCCTATATTTCATTCTTATTTCAGTAATCAAATTTAATCCAACGGGTCTTCCCGCATCCTTTTTAGTTTTAGTTGAGAAAACAGGGGCAACAGCCAGATAATCCGCGCCATCGGCAACCGCATTCTTTGCCTGGAGTAAAGAATGCACAGTTAAACCTATTATTGTATCTTTTCCCAATATCTTACGCGCCAAATTAACCGGCATATCAGACTGACCCAAATGCACCCCATCAGCGCCTACCGCTTGAGCTATATCAATACGGTCATTTATTATAAAAGGCACCTTCCTGCAAATTCTACGCAGCTTTAACCCCTCCTCAATCATCAAACTAGTATTAGTCTCTTTATCCCTATACTGCACCGCACAAACTCCTGCACAGCATGCCGCCTTAACATCACTAATAATTCCTTCCTTGCTTAAGGAAGCATTGGTTACAAAATAAAATCCTTTTAACATCTTATTTTCTGCCTGTCTGAAACTATCGCAGGATTAAGATTATACAAAGAATCAAAAAAATTAACCTTGAAACTCCCGGGTCCTTTTGATCTCTCAGCTGCAATTTCAGCTGCCACTTCAAAACAGACCAATCCCGAAACAGATGCCTTGGCTAAATCTTTTTCAACTGCCGCAAAGGTCCCGATTACTGAAGCAGCCATACATCCCAAACCGACTAGACCAGACATTATCTTATCTCCGTTTGAAACAATGTACAGCTTTTTACCGTCTGTAACCGTATCTTCTTGCCCGGTTACAACCACAACGCATGTGTTTGCCAGTGCTAATTCATTCGCTAACTTCTTGATATCAACTTTAATATCGCAGCTATCCACTCCCTTCGTTCTTATATTAGCCCCAGAAATACAGGCAATCTCGGAAGGATTACCTTTGATTATATCTATGCGTACCCGGCTGATCAACTCCTGACACTTTTCATTGCGCAAACTCGTTGACCCCGCGCCACATACATCAAGGATTACCGGGATTCCTTTTTTATTTGCCGCGGAGGCCGCTTTTTTCATCGCTTCCACAAAATCATTAGTAAGTGTTCCTATATTTAAAACTAGGGCAGAAGAAATAGCCGCCATCTCCTCAACTTCCTCTATAGCGTGAGCCATAACAGGAGATGCGCCTATGGACTTAACCGCCTGCGCACAATCATAAATAGTAACCCAATTGGTAAGATGGTGAATAAGCGGAGATACTTCCCTTACTCTTTTTAATAAAATACCTGGGGTTATCTCCTGTAAACTCCGTTTATTTTCAGTGTGCATATTCTTCATAAAGCCACGTAGAAAGATATCTCTCTCCGGTACTAGGCAAGACAGTAACTATGACCTTACCTCTTGATTCCTTCCTGCGAGCGACCTCAAGAGATGCCCATACTGCTGCACCGCTGGAGATCCCGGCAAAAATCCCTTCTTCTTTAGCCAAACGCCTGGCTATCTCTCCGGCATCCTCATGACGAACCTGGATAATCTCATCTATTATATTTAAATTTAATATTTTCGGGATAAACCCTGCGCCTATTCCCTGGATCTTATGCTGGCCAGCCCTCCCCTGTGACAGGATAGGAGAATCTTTCGGCTCAAGGCCTATAACCTTGACAGAAGGCCTACGCTCTTTTAAAACCTCTCCCACTCCGGTGATTGTCCCTCCGGTACCTATCCCAGCTACAAATATATCCACGTTACCTTCAGTATCGCGCCAAATCTCCTCAGCAGTAGTCTCACGATGCACCCTTGGGTTAGCAGGATTATTAAATTGCTGGGGGATATAACTATTCGGTATTGTTCTCATCAGCTCTTCAGCCTTCTCTATTGCCCCCCTCATCCCCTTTTCCCCCTCGGTTAATACCACCTCGGCTCCAATTGCTCGCAAAAGCTGCCTTCTTTCAACGCTCATTGTTTCAGGCATAGTCAAAATCAACCTATAGCCTTTTTCTGCTGCTACAAAGGCTAAGGCAATACCCGTATTACCGCTGGTAGGCTCAATAATAACCGAATCTTTATTCAATAAACCTTTTTTTTCTGCATCCTCAATCATTGCCGCCCCAATCCTATCCTTAACGCTAGATAAAGGATTAAAGAACTCCAATTTTACGTATATAGTAG
>JAKQSG010000048.1 GCA_029563245.1 Candidatus Omnitrophota bacterium | reverse complement strand
AGTAGTATGCGCTGCTACCTTGGAATTGAGGATGTTGCCCGGTATAGAGCGTCCGGGTATAGGAATTGTGACCCCTACATTAAAAGGCCCGGCATTCATTATTGATGTTGGGGCAAATATCGATCCTAAACCTAACCAGTTATTGCAATATGGGATTATGGCAGATGCTTATTGCCGTAATATATTGAATAAGGATAACCCTTCTGTGGGCCTTTTAAATATCGGAGAAGAAGAGGCTAAGGGGACTGATTTTATGCGCGAAGTACATGAGCTTCTCTCTAAGAGCAAGCTTAATTTTATAGGTAATATTGAAGGGAAAGATCTTTTCAGCGGTAAATGTGATGTTATTATTTCAGACGGTTTCGTAGGGAATGTTGCCTTGAAGGTTTCGGAGAGCGCAGCTGAGGCAATGCAGGCTTTTTTAAAAAGGCATCTCTTAAGCAATATTATGGGTAAAATCGGACTTTTTTTCCTCATGCCCAGCCTTAAGCGTTTTAAAAAGGATATTGATTATGCCGAATATGGCGGTGCGCCTCTACTTGGTGTTAATGGGGTGGTGATTATCGGTCACGGACGTTCTAATGCCCGGGCAATTAAGAATGCCATTAGAGTCGCTAATGAGGAGATAGAGCGTAAAATCAACGATAAAATTTTGGGGGCGGTTAAAGAATAGCATTGAGAGAAGTTAAACTTAGGAGATATCCAAAATGCGTAGGGTAGGGATAATCGGTGTAGGCGAGTATCTGCCGGACAGGATTTTGACTAATCACGACCTTGAGAAGATGGTGGATACTACTGACGAGTGGATAACTACGCGTACCGGCATAAAGGAGCGCAGGATTGCCTCAGATAATGAGGCTGTCTCAGATTTGGCTATAAAAGCAGCTAGGGAAGCGCTTAAGGATGCCAAATTAGATTCTAAAGATTTAGATCTGATTATTCTGGCTACGGTTACAGGAGATATGCCGTTTCCTTCTACAGCTTCAATGGTCCAGAATGCGCTTTCGGCAGAACATGCCGCTGCTTTTGATATCTCCGCTGCCTGTGCGGGATTTGTTTATGCTTTATCTATTGCCCAACAGTTTATTTCCTCCGGGGCCTACAAGAATGCTTTAGTTATAGGTGCAGAGAAGCTTTCTGCAGTAACAGACTTTAAAGATAGGAATACCTGTGTTTTACTGGGAGATGGAGCAGGAGCATGCGTAGTATCTGAAGTTAAGGATGGAGGGATACTCTCTACTTATCTAGGATGCGACGGATCAAATATGAAATTATTGAATATGCCTGCAGGCGGGTCACGAATGCCAGCTTCTCACGAAACAGTAGATAGCCGTATGCACTACCTTAAAATGAGAGGAAATGAATTGTTTAAAATAGCGGTTAAGAGCATGACTATGGCTGCGCAGAAGGTTCTGGAGCAGGCAGGGCTTACCTTCAGGGATGTTGATCTTATTGTTCCCCATCAGGCTAACTCGCGTATTATTATGGCGGTGGCTAAGAAACTGGGGATTCCAGAGGATAGGATTTACCTTAATATAGAAAAATATGGGAATATGTCCGGCGCCTCTACAGTAACTGCTTTAGTTGAGGCTGTTAAAGAAGGTAGGGTTAAGAAGGGGGATATAATCCTTTTAGACGCCTTCGGTGCAGGTTTGGTTTGGGGCGCGTCAATCATAAAGTGGTAGATAGGTATAGCCAGTAGGGACACCCTGCGCAGCAGAGTGTCCCACGACAAGATGAGTATTATATGGGAGATACGGGAAAAAACTTAGCATTTTTATTCGCCGGCCAGGGTTCCCAATATGCAGGGATGGGTAAGGATCTTTATGAAGGATTTCCTGAAGCTAAGGTTCTCTTTGATAAGGCCCAGGGCATCCTGGGGTTTGATTTAAAGAAGGCCTGTTTTGAAGGCCCTGAAGAAAAACTCAGAGTAACCAGTATTTCGCAGCCAGCGATTGTAACGTTAAGTATAGCCGCCTTCGAGGCCTTTAAGGCGAGAAATGATATTAAGCCTGTTTTTATGGCAGGGTTAAGCCTGGGAGAGTATAGCGCATTGATAGCTTCCGGGAGCATCAGCTTCGAGGACGGTATTAGGCTCATAAAGATCCGCGGCGAGCTTATGGAAGAGGCTTCACGTAAATACCCGGGGAAGATGGCAGCAGTTCTGGATTTGCCTGTTGATACGGTAAAAGAGATTTGCCTTTCTTCAGGGGCAGAGATTGCAAATTTAAATTCTCCCGGGCAAATTGTTATTACTGGTAAATCAGATGCCGTAGAAAAGGCTGAGCAATTGTGCGTCCAAGCCAAAGCTAAAAGGGTAGTTCCTTTAGAGGTGAGCGGGGCTTTCCATTCTTCCTTAATGTCGGAGGCTTCATTGGGCTTAAAAGAGGCATTAGATAAGGTTGAGGTGAAAGATGCTGTTATTCCTGTAGTAAGCAATTATACGGCAGGTCTTCAGATAGAGGCCGCTGCAATTAAGGAAAATTTAATTCATCAGATGCATTCTTCGGTTAAATGGGAAGATTCCATGAAATTTATATTGTCTAAAGGCGTAAGTCATTTCATTGAATTTGGCCCCGGTAAGGTCCTGAAGGGGTTAATGCGCCGGATTAATCCCGATGCAAAGGTGTTGAATATAGAGAAAAGTTCAGATATATCGAATTATATTTTACAGGAGGAGAAATGAGGCTTAAGGATAAGGTAGCTTTGATTACAGGCGGGGCAAGGGGGATA
>JAKQSG010000029.1 GCA_029563245.1 Candidatus Omnitrophota bacterium | reverse complement strand
ATTCCTTTCTTCTTGCCGGCAGAAGATTGACATCACGATCAAAGTTCCACTCATCCACGATTAAAGGAATTTCCCGTTTAAAGTTAAAATAAGAAAGCCAATCACGTATTAATCCTATCGCATTCTTGCTATATATAGTGGGCTCTTTTTCTGTTTTAGGATCCGAAGAAAACGCATGCCAAGTTATAAAATCTAACGGCAGGCTATGGGCCGAGGCAAATTTAATTAAATCATAGATTAGGCTTTTTTCCGGGGTTAGAATACTGTTGCCTTCTAGATTATGAAACCAACCGCTTAAGCTCGGTGCGCCTACCGGTATTGCAATCTTGAATTGATCCCCCAATTCTTTCGCGCTCTCGGCAAAAATTCTGTATATATTCAGGTAATCCAGCTGGCGGCCGATGAAAAAATCATCCGAATCCGGTGCTGACCAGACCTCATACCAGATACTATATCTCTTTTCGCAGCTTAAATACTTCATTATATCTTTCACTAAACCTTTAAAGGCCTCAAGGTCAAGTGGAGTGCTCTTTTTATCCAAAGCCTTCCCCAGGCCTGCGGGGGTACCAAAAACATTAAGTATAACCGTCCCTCCGGAATCAGATATGTTTTTAATAACCGCCTCGTAATTAGAAAGTAGTTTTTCCTGTGCTTCCTTATTTTTAGCAAGCTGGCTGATCTCCCAAAAATTATACTGCACACGGTATAAGCCGCTAAACCCGATATCTTTACCCCATAGATCCAAAACCTCCTTAGCGGCCATATTTTGCGGCCAACTGCTATCTTTATGGAAACCCCTCCCCCCCAGATCGATATTCGGCTGGAAAATCTTGGGCAGAGGCGTTGTATTGGAGGATAAATCCAAGGCAACCTCAAGGTTAACCTCTTGGGCAAACAAAGGCAGGGAAAAATAAAGAGTGAATATGATAGTTGGAAATAAATTACGGATATTAAACATTTAATCTTTCCTGTATCCTGATGATAGAACGGGCCTTGCCTTTCTTTTCATCTATATCTAGCACTACCGCGTGCAATTGGATATTCTCCTGCGCCACCTCAAACCTTACCGGAACCAGGGTGAGAAAACGAGCCAATACATCATCGACCTTGCGGCCTATAACTGAATCATACGGCCCGGCCATACCCACATCCGTAATATAGGCTGTCCCCTTGGGAAGTATTTTCTCGTCTGCAGTCTGTATATGCGTATGCGTCCCTAATACGGCAGAGGTCTTTCCGTCCAAATACCAACCCAAAGCTACCTTCTCTGAGGTAGCTTCAGCGTGAATATCCACAAGTATAATATTTGTCTCTTTTATCAATTCCTCTTGTGCGGCCAAAACACTCTTAAAAGGGCAATCCAGCGCATCCATAAATACCCTGCCATTAACATTAATCACCCCAACCTTTTCTCCAGATTTAGTTTTGAATATACGCTTACCCTCTCCGGGAGCGCCCGCAGGATAATTAATGGGCCTTAAGATTCTTTCTTCCTGATTGATCAGCTCAAAAATTTCCTTCTTCTTCCAGATATGATCCCCGGAAGTCAATACATCTACTCCGAAACTGAATAGCTCTTGCGCCACTTTATGGGTAATACCTGACCCCGCAGAAGCATTCTCGGCATTGGCAACGACAAAATCAAGCGAATGCTTAACCATTAGATCTGGAAGAATGACCCTTACCGCTTCCCTTCCTGGCCTACCGACTATATCACCGATAAATAATATTTTCATTACTTATCTCCCACTCCAGTGCTTATCTTGTCGCGGGACAGTCCCCTTCGGGGGCAGCCCTGCTGGTAATGCTACTTTGCGTACTCAATTGCTCTCGTCT
>JAKQSG010000134.1 GCA_029563245.1 Candidatus Omnitrophota bacterium | reverse complement strand
GGTATTTATCCTGAAAAGAGCTTTGTAATATCCACAGTAACTCCTACGGGCAATATTGTTGCCCGTTCTATTGCCAGGGGGCCTGATTTTGTTACTTATTTGCCCTTTGACATCAGTTTTATTACTGATTATGTAGTCAGGAAGATTAAGCCCTGTATTTTTATAATTGCTGAAACAGAGTTATGGCCTAATCTCCTAAACTCTTTGCATAAGAACACTGTCCCTGTAGCCGTACTCAATGCCCGGATCTCCGATAGTTCTTTTAAAGGTTATTCAGCGGTCAGGCATATAATCAAGCCTGTTTTAGAAGAGGTCAATATTTTTTGCGCTCAATCCAAAGGGGATAGCTCTAAACTATGCTCCTTGGGGGTTAACCCCGCAAAGATTGAGGTTACAGGCAATATGAAGTTTGACCAGAATCTAGAAAACATTTATGACCCCAAGGTTTACAGAGAGATGCTTGGCTTAAAGGAAGATGAAGTTCTTTTGGTTGCCGGTTCGACACACCCGAAGGAAGAGGAAGCCCTATTAAATGTTTACCGCAGCCTCCTGGTCTCTTATCCGCGCCTGCGTCTTTTGCTTGCCCCGCGCCATCCTGAAAGGTCAGATACTATTAGTAGCCTGGTTAAAGCCAGAGGGTTTTTCCCGCAGAGGATAAGCACGTTTAGGAATAGAGGTCAAAGAGAGAATGAAGTTTTTATCCTGGATACGATAGGAGACCTGGCTAAATTTTATTCAGCAGCAGATATTGTTTTTATCGGAGGCAGCCTGGTAAGGCGTGGCGGACACAATATACTGGAGCCCGCCTTTTTAAATAAACCGGTGCTTTTTGGGCCGCATATGTTTAATTTCCGGGATATGGCGCAGGAGTTTTTAAGTAATGGGGCGGCTTTGCAGATAATGGATAAAGATGGTTTAACGGGAGCGATAAAAGAACTACTTTCTGATAACTCTAAGGTTAAGGCGCTGGTTAAGAATGCCCAGCTTGTAATATCCAGTAATCGCGGAGCCACGGATAAGAATATATTATTAATAAGAAAACTGATTGTTTAAGTTTTCAAATTATGTTAGTATCTTTTCAACCATGGAGATAAGGGCGCGGCAGAAAAACGGCGTAGTCATTCTGGAATTATCCGGCAGGATTGATGTTGATTCAGCAAACCTTGTTGTAGCAATAGGCCAATGCCTGCGCGACGGTTATTGCGATATCATCTGTGACTTGGGAGAAGTCGATTTTATTGACTATATGGGCATATCGGTTATAGTTATCGCCTATAAAGAGGTAATTAATTCCCGCGGCCGGATTAAGTTTACCAGTGTCCCTGCGCATATCCGTAATATTTTCTCTATTGCCGGGCTTGACAGGGCTGTCCAGATTTATCCTGATGAGGATACTGCCTTAGAGAGTTTTAAGGAAGATAGGATTATCGAGGATATTAAGAAGATGCAGCTTCGCCGCAGGTTTAAAAGGCTGCCTATAGATATAAAGATTGAACTAAAAGGTAAGCACCAGAAAAGCCCGGAATGCCTGCATTTAGACCTTATTAATTTAAGCGCTGTCGGTGCTTTTATCTTTGGTTGCGATCAATTCCGGTTAGGGGATGAGGTGGTCTTGAAGATGAAGCTTCCTCCCAAGCAAGAGGAGATAGAGCTGGATGCAAAGGTTGTCTGGATACCTGATAAGCAGGTACAACCGCATTCTTATCCCGGGATGGGCCTGGAGTTTACTAATATCCCTGGT
>JAKQSG010000126.1 GCA_029563245.1 Candidatus Omnitrophota bacterium | reverse complement strand
AAAAGCAGTTTGGTAAAGGCTCAATTATGAAGCTGGGTTCCCATGTTAAGGCTAATGTGGAAACTATTCCTACTGGTGCTCTTACCCTGGATCTGGCTTTAGGGGTAGGCGGGCTTCCGCGCGGAAGGGTGGTAGAGATTTTCGGGCCTGAGGCAAGCGGAAAGACTACCTTAACCCTTACTGCCATCAGAGAGATACAGAAAAAGGGAGGGGTTGCTGCTTTTATCGACGCAGAGCATGCCTTTGATTCGACTTACGCAAAGCTTATAGGTGTAAACTTGGATGACCTTTTAATTTCACAGCCTGATACAGGAGAACAGGCACTTGAGATCGCCGAGACATTGGTGCGCTCCAATGCCGTAGATTTAGTGGTCGTTGATTCGGTGGCAGCCTTAACTCCTCGCGCAGAGATTGAAGGGGATATGGGAGATTCTCATATGGGCCTGCAAGCGCGCTTGATGAGCCAGGCTTTAAGAAAATTAACCGCCGCGATAAGCAAATCGCGTACTACATTAATTTTCATTAACCAGCTAAGAGAGAAGATCGGGGTTATGTTTGGTTCTCCTGAGACTACTCCCGGAGGCAGGGCGCTTAAGTTCTATTCTTCGGTAAGGCTGGATGTACGCAGGATCGCTACCTTAAAAGAAGCAGACAGGGTAATGGGCGGCCATGTGAGGGTAAGGGTGGTTAAGAATAAGGTTGCCCCGCCTTTCCGCGAGGCAGAGTTTGACATTCTGCATAACGAAGGGATTAACAAGGCGGGCTCAATTTTAGATGCCGGGGTTACCCTTGAGATAATTGCCAAATCCGGGACATGGCTTTCTTTTAACGGCGAGAAGATCGGCCAGGGCAGAGATGCTGCGGTCAGGGCCCTTAAGGAAAACCAGAAGCTTTCAGATACAATTGAGAAAGAAATAAGGAAGAAAATCAGCGTTGCCTAGCGAAAGAATAAAAGAATACGCCTTTCTGCTGCTTAAGTACAGGTTACGCAGCGAATCCGAACTTTATCAGCGGCTTAAGAAAAAGAAATTTCCGGACGAAGAGATCAAGGATCTTCTTTCTTTTCTTAAAGATAAAAAATTTATAGATGATAAAGTTTTTGTAAAATCCTGGATAAACTCCCGCCTTGGGCGTTCCTTCGGTTTAAAGAGGATTAGCCAGGAGTTGAAAATAAAAGGCGTGCCTAAGGATCTTTTGGAAGAGTCAATCGAGCAGGCAAAAAAGGGTTATTGCGAAAGCAGGGTAATAGAGGAATTGGCCAGGAGTAGGTTAGCTAGGCTTAAGGATGTGGAATCGGATAAAGCAAGAAACCGCACTTATGCCTATCTTCTTCGCCGCGGCTTCTCACCTGAAATTGTAATAGATACCTTAAATAAAATATGCAAGTAGATGTATTAAGAGAAAAATTTCTGGAATTTTTTAAATCCAAGGGCCATAAGATAGTTGAAAGCGATTCCCTTGTGCCCAAAGATGACCCCACGGTTTTATTTACCCCTGCGGGGATGAATCAGTTCAAAAGGGAATTTTTAGGTTTTGATGCGGGTTTTAAACGCGCGGCTACATCGCAACGCTGCCTGCGCACCGATGACCTGGAAAAGGTCGGCAAGACCAGCAGCCATCATACATTCTTTGAGATGTTGGGAAATTTTTCTTTCGGGGATTATTTTAAGAAAGAGGCAATCTCCTGGGCCTGGGAGTTCTTGACCAAGGAGTTAAAGATAAAAGAAGAGAAACTCTGGGTTTCGGTTTATAAAGATGATGACGAGGCATATGAAATCTGGAAAGATTCCATAGCTATCCCCGAAGGGAAAATCATTAAGCTGGGAGATAAAGATAACTTTTGGCCTGCTGAGGCAAAGACAAAAGGCCCTAACGGACCTTGCGGTCCATGTTCGGAGATTTTTTATGATTTTGGCCCGGATGTCGGCTGTACAGAGAAGGGGTGTAACCCCTCTTGCAGCTGTGGAAGGTTTGTAGAGATCTGGAATCTGGTTTTTACCCAGTTTAACCGCAAGGAGGATGGCAGATTAGAACCTTTGCCAAATAAGAATATTGATACCGGGATGGGTTTAGAGAGGTTATCTGCGGTTATGGAGGGCAAGCAGAATAATTTCGAAACCGAGTTGTTTCAGCCGATAATAAAAAAGATAGTCAGGGAAATAGAGGGACAGCGACCTTTTGAAAAAAGGTCGCTGTCCCCATTATTCTATGCGATTGCCGATCATATCAGGGCAGTAGTGTTTTCGATTTACGACGGGATTATACCTTCTAACGAAGGAAGGGGATATGTAGTAAGAAAGATCATCCGTAAGAGCATCCTGCATTTAAGGGCCCTTGGGATCAGTAAGCCTTTTTTAAATAAGCTAACTTTTGTAGTGGCAGAGGTTATGCGTAAGCCTTACCCGGATTTAAAAGAGAGGCAAGAGGCAATAGCCCTGATGGTATTAAATGAAGAACGTAATTTTATTAATACCTTAAATTCAACAGAAGCACTTTTTAAGGAGAAGTTCTCCGGTATTGGCAGCAAGGCTGATAAGGTTAAGGCGGGAAGGATTGCCTTTGAGCTTTACGACACCTACGGGATCCCCCTTGATTTAACTAGAGAGTGGCTTTCTTCGGAAGGGATAGATTTTAGCGAAGAGGCATTTAATGAAGAGCTAAACCTCCAGAAAGAAAGGTCGCGGGCGAAGAGCACAATGAAGGGGGATGTCTTTGATGCTAAGGGACTAAGATTAAAGCTGAAAGAGACTAAATTCCTCGGTTATAAAGAGTGCTGCATCGAAGCAAGGATAGAGGCCATACTTAATAATGGCAAAGAGGTTGAAGAAGGTTTTGCGGGAGAAAAACTGGAGATTGTGCTTAATCAAAGCTGTTTTTATCCTGAGTCCGGAGGGCAAGTGGGCGATACCGGTGAAATTGTAAAAGGTGATAGCATATTTGAGGTTACAGATACCCAGAAGACAGATAATCTTATTTTACATATCGGCAGTGTAAAATCCGGTGGTTTTCGGAAAGGTGAAACCATAACCGCTAAAATTAATGCTAAGCGCAGGCTCAGTATTTCCCGTAATCATACCGCAACCCACATACTGCAGGCTGCCCTGAGGAAGGTTCTGGGGCCCCATGTCCAGCAGCAGGGTTCTTTAGTCGGCGAGGAGAAATTCCGGTTTGATTTTACGCACTTTAAGGGATTAAGCAAGGAAGAATTAGGAATAGTTGAGGATACCGCAAATGAATATGCCCGCGGCAGGCACCGCGTAGAGGTAAAAGATATGGCCTTAAAAGACGCCAAGAAGACTAAGGCTTTAGCTTTTTTCGGAGAAAAATACGGTGAGAATGTTCGGGTAGTCTCTGTAGGTGATATTTCAATGGAATTCTGCGCAGGCGCCCACCTGGAGAATACAGAAGAGGTCGGATTAATAAAGATTATTCAGGAGGGTTCTGTTGCCAGCGGTATAAGAAGGATCGAGGGAGTAACGGCTGGGTACGCCGAGAAATTTATAAAAGAAGAGAAGCTTAAAGTTGAGCAGGAGAACAAAAGGAAGCAGGAACTGGCATTATTGAAGAAAAAAGAAAAAGAGGAAGGGGTTAAGGTTAATAAGGCCCTGCAGGAATTAGCCCCTAAAATTGCGGATAAGGCTATAAAGATTAACGATATTAATTTTATCGCCTGGCAATTAGAAGGCTTAGATATGAACGCCCTGCGCACTCTTATGGATTTAGTTAAAGAGAAGGCAGCCTCGTCTGTGATTGTTTTAGGTTCTAAGGTCCAGGAGAGAGCTTTTTTGGTTATCGCAGTTACCGGAGATTTACTCGCGCAGGGGATCGACGCGTTATCCTTGATAAAAAAATCTGCCCCTATTATTGGCGGTAGCGGCGGGGGCAGGAAAGATTTTGCGCAGGCCGGAGGAAGCAAACCGGAAAATTTTGCATTGGCTTTTGAAGAATTAAAGGGTATAATTAAAAATCTAAAGCGAGAGGATAAATGAAGATTGTAAGGGCAACCAGCAAACAATTAGAGAAAATTTTTAACCGTTCAAACCTTAAGAAAAAGCGGGTAGAGGAAAAGGTAAGAAAGATTATTGATGATGTCAGGCTTACTCAGGACGAGGCTTTATTAAAATATACCCGTAAGTTTGACAAGGTTAAGCTGTTGCCTCGCCAGTTAAAAGTCTCGGCTATCGAGATAAGCGGGGCATACCAGAATATATCTCCGAATTTTGTCTCTACCCTGAAAGTAGTGATAGAAAATGTAAACCGCTTTTACCGCAAGGCATTAAAGAAATCCTGGAGGATCAAGGACTCGGATGGGGCAGTGGTAGGGGAGAATTATACCCCGCTTGAGAGGGTGGGGATATATATACCTGCAGGGACGGCGCCTCTGGTATCTACGGTATATATGACTGTCTTACCGGCAAAGATTGCCGGGGTTAAAAAAATAGCGCTTATTTCCCCGCCGGATAAAAACGGGTATATCAATCCTCACATTTTGGTAGTCGCAAATTTATTAAAGGTTGATGAGATTTATAGGGTCGGCGGCGCACAGGGTATTGCTGCTTTGGCTTACGGCACTAAAACTATCCCAGCGGTTGATAAAATTGTCGGGCCGGGGAATATTTATGTTAGCGAGGCTAAAAGGCAAGTCTTCGGCCAGGTGGATATTGATATGATTGCAGGGCCCACCGAATTGGTAATTATTGCTAACCGTTTGAGTAACCCTAAATTTATCGTCGCGGATTTAGCTGCTCAGGCAGAACATGCCAAGGGTTTAGCCGTCCTTATCACTAATTCAAAAGGCCTGGCTAAGGAGGTAAAATCGAGGCTTGAGGGCGAGGATGGTTTCATCATATTGGTTAAGAATTTAGATGAAGCAGTTGAGATCAGCAATAAGATTGCCCCTGAGCATTTGGAGATACTGGTAAATAACCCTAACCGTATTTTAAAAGGGATAAAGAATGCCGGAGCAGTATTCCTGGGGCCCTATAGCCCGACTGCCGTAGGCGATTATGTCGCCGGGCCAAGCCATGTCCTGCCTACGGGGGGATCTGCCAGGTTTTTCTCCGGATTATCTGTATCCGATTTCTTAAAGAGTAACCACATTATAAGTTATTCCAAGAAGTCGCTTGAGAAAATGAAGGAACCGCTGGAAAAGATTGCTTCAATAGAGGGTTTGACCAAGCATTTAGATTCGGTTAAGGCAAGGTTTTAAGAGAGGATAAAGATGAAAAACAGAACCGCTGATATAAAAAGAAAAACCAGGGAAACGGATATTTCAATAAGGCTGAATATTGACGGGTCGGGTAAGTCCAAGATTAATACCGGTATCGGAATTTTAGACCATCTACTGGAATTATTCGCTTTTCACGGGCTTATGGATTTAGAGATAAATGCCAAAGGCGATTTAAAAGTGGATATTCATCATACTAACGAGGATATTGGGATTGTTTTAGGGCAGGCTATTAAAAAGGCGCTGGGAGATAAGAAAGGGATTAAAAGATTCGGTTCTTCTTCTGTCCCTATGGAAGAGGTCGTGGCAAATGTAGTGATTGATATAAGCGGAAGGCCTACATATACCCTTCTCTGCGATAAGCCGAATTCAGTGGTAAAGTCTTCTGATGGTTACGCCTTAAAAGGTGCGGGACATTTTTTTGAAGGCCTGGCTAAGCAGTTGGGGATGAACATTAATATAAAAATAAGCCCGGTAAGCAGTGATTTGCATACTACCCTTGAGCCTGTTTTTAAGGCTTTAGGCGTAGCTTTGGATCAGGCTACTCAGGTTGACCCCAGAAGGAAAGGTATCCCTTCTACTAAAGGGATTATCGATTAACCCTATGATTGCCCTTATAGATTATGGTATGGGTAATATTCATAGCGTTAAAAAAGCGCTTGAGACCTGTAGCGCGAAAGTATTAGTTACCAATAACCCTAAAGATATTCTTTTATCCCGGAAGATAGTCCTGCCCGGAGTAGGGGCATTTGATGATGCTATGGGCAGGTTAGAGGAACAGGGGCTGGTTTCGGTTATTAAAGATGGGATAAAGAAGAAAAAGCCATTTCTGGGTATCTGCCTTGGGATGCAGCTCTTGTTTGAAGAGAGCGAAGAGGCGAAAAAGAAAAAAGGTTTAAGTATATTAAAAGGAAGGGTGAGAAAGTTTCCTTCCGGAGATTTTAAGGTTCCGCATATGGGATGGAACCAGATAAAAAGCTGCGGCAGGGATAGATCTATTCTGCTGGAGGGCGTAGCTGAAGGGGCAGATTTATATTTTTGCCATTCTTATTACCCTCAGCCTAAAGATAAGGCTATTATTGCAGCAACTACTGAGTATGGCCTGAATTTCGCCAGTTTTGTCCAATGGGAGAATGTATTCGGCGTTCAGTTTCATCCTGAGAAGAGCCAGGAGACGGGATTAAAAATTATGGGAAATTTTGTAAGGTTATGCTGATAATTCCTGCTATAGATTTAAAAGACGGGGCTGTAGTCAGGCTGGTCCAGGGTAAGTTTAATAAGAAAGTTTACTCCAGGGATGCGGTTAAGGTCGCCAGGCATTGGGTCAGACAAGGGGCAAAATTCTTACACCTTGTTGATTTAGACGGGGCATTTAGCGGCAAGCCTAAGAATTTTAACCTGGTCAGGGATATTGTAAAGAATATTTCCGTCCCCGTGGAACTTGGCGGAGGGATAAGGAGCCTGGCTGCGATTAGAAGCATACTTAATTCAGGGGTAGCCAGGGTTGTGCTTGGGACTAGGGCAGTGGAGGATGCAGGTTTCTTAAAAAAGGCATTTTTAACTTTTAGGGAAAAGGTTATTGTAGCTGTGGATGCTAAAGAAGGCAAGGTTATGGTTAAGGGCTGGAAGGCAGGTTATAAAAATACCGATGCTCTTAAATTCTGTTTATCTTTGAAAAAATTAGGGTTTAAAGAGTTAATTTATACCGACACCTTAAAGGACGGAACCTTGACAGGGCCTAATATAAAAGAGATAAAAAAGGTATTAAAGGCTGTAGGAATAAGGATGGTTGCTTCAGG
>JAKQSG010000021.1 GCA_029563245.1 Candidatus Omnitrophota bacterium | reverse complement strand
GTTATAAAAACAGTAACCCCGCCAGCAGTAAGTTCTTTTATGATCGCCCAGAAATTCGCTCTGGTTATAGGGTCAACTCCCGAAGTAGGCTCATCTAAGAATATTATCTTAGGTTTATGGATAAGCGCACATCCCAGGGCTAAACGTTGCTTCCATCCACCGGATAAAGTAGAAGTAAGGGCTTTTTCCATGCCTTCCAAACCTGCGGAATTAATAGTCTCTTGGAAACGTTTTTTCTTATCAGCCTTTGGGATTTTGTAAATTCCGCTATAGAACTCAATATTCTCCTCAACGGTTAAATCGTCGTAAAGGGAAAACTTCTGCGACATATAACCTATATGCTCTTTAATTCTATACTGCTCTTTAATAATGTCGAACCCACCCACAGAACCGGTACCTGAAGTCGGCGAAATAATCCCACAGAGCATCCTTATGGTCGTAGATTTTCCCGCCCCGTTTGGGCCTAAGAAACCAAAAATCTCTCCTTGATTGACTTCAAAATTTATCCGGTTAACGGCCGTAAAGTCTCCGAATTTCTTTTCAAGTCCCTTAACTTTTACCGCAATATTATCCTGGCTGATTTCCTTCATATTCTCTGATTATCTCAATAAAGGCAGCTTCAAGAGTCTTTACTTTTCTCTCTTTCTTAATCTTATCCGGTGAATCACAGCGTAAAAGCTTACCCTTGTGAATAAGCCCAACCCTGCCGCAACGCTCCGCCTCATCAAGATAAGAGGTAGAACAAAATATAGTTACTTTTTGTTTAAGCAAGTCGTAAAGAATACTCCAGAAATCCCTGCGTGAAACTGGATCTACTCCGTTTGTGGGCTCATCAAGAAATAAGACCTTAGGGGTATGTATAAGGGCGCAAGCTAACCCTAGCTTTTGCTTCATCCCTCCCGAGAGCTTTCCGGCAAAACGTTCCTTAAAAGGTAAAAGCCCTGAAAACCCAAGCAAGCGCTCAATATCATCTTTACGCCTATCCTTAGCGACACCGTAAAGATCAGCATAAAAGTTAAGATTTTCCAGGACGCTTAATTCTTCATAAAGCCCAAAACGCTGAGACATATAGGCAATGTCCTCTTTTAACGCCTCCGCCTGCCTAACGGTATGTTTATTGCATACCCAGGCATCTCCTTGCGTAGGGTCCAATATTGCCGTCAATAGGCGCATGGTCGTAGTCTTCCCTGCTCCGTCCGGCCCGACAAGGCCAAAGATCTCACCCTCATTAACCTCAAGATTTAAATGATCAAGAGCAGTTAATGATGCAAATCTCCTAGTCAGATTCTCTGCTTTAATAGTAACCACTATTCAATTATTATATATGCGTCCGCAGGCATGCCAGGCTTCAATTCAAGACTTGAATTATCTACCCTGACCTTAATCCTGTACACATACTTCACTCTCTCTTCTGAGGTTTGGATATATTTAGGCGTGAATTCCGTTTGACTGGAAATAAATGAAACCGTGCCATCGTATCTCTTTCCTTTATAACTATCTGTCTTTACATAGGCCTTCTGTCCTAGCTTAACCTTGCCTAAATCAGTTTCATTAATATAGGCAGTTACCCAAAGGTCATCTAAATTTATAGCGGTAAATACCGGAGCACCTATTTGGACTACCTCCCCCGGTAATGCGCTTTTTACCAGCACAAAACCATCAAGCGGGGCAGCTAAATCTGTCCAGCCAAGCTTAGTCTCGGTTAACTCCAACGATGCCTGTAGCTGTTTTATGCTGGCAGAATCGGTATCCGCCTTTGTTTTGGCAACATCGCGCTCTTGGGCAGAGATAGCCCCGGCCTTTAATAAATTCTCAGCCCTGACATAATCATCATAGTCAAGCTTATACTGATACTCAGCCAGCTTCAACGCTGCCTCAGCCTCTGCCTTGACCTTACTCAATTCATCCTGGTTTAACCGTGCCACAATCTGCCCCTTTTTTATAACCATTCCCTCATCAGTCAAAAGCTCAGTAATCTGTCCTGAAACCCTGAAAGATATACGCACATCATCTCCCTCAATAGTTCCAGAAACCTTAATAACCTTATCTGTTTTGTTTTCAAGCTTAAATATAAAGGCTCCTGCCGCAAAGGCCAGAGCCGCTAAAACTACCGCGATAATTACCGGCTTTATCTTCTTCATTAACTTGCCTCCTCAATTTTTAGCCCTTTTCCCATAGCCCTGTCTAATTTTGCTTTTGCCATAATATAATCATAGATACCTTCGCTTAAGTTCTTTTCCACATTTGCCAAAGAAACCTGCGCATCCAAAACATCCAAGTTTATTCCTACCCCATTGTCATAGCGGACATAGGAAATTCTCAGGGCCTCTCTGGCGTCTTCAAGGTTATCTTCCTGAGATTTAATAATTGAAGTTGCCTGAGCAAGGTCCAAACATGCCTGCTTTACATCAACCGCTAACTGATCCGCCAGGTTTTCCCTACTTAAGACTGACTGCATCTGTTTAGCCTTAGCAGCGTCTACCTTAGCCTTTGTGGAAAAACCGTCAAATAAAGGCACTCGGACCGTAAAGCCCATATTCCAGTTATTATGGCGGTCATTAATCATATTACCTATATTATTAGACTTATAGAAATACTGCGCTCCCGCTTCTACCTGAGGAAGCCAACCGGCTCTTGCATATTTCACTGCCCACTTGCTTATATCAATGCCCAGGGCCTTTAAGGCCATCTCGGGCTCGTTAAGGTATGCCTCCCTTAAAAATTCATCTTCTCTTATTTCAAATGTAAAATACGCTAACTTATCTTTAATAATTATCTTATCTCCTATCTTTAGCCCCAAGAGTTTATTCATCTCCGCAATTATCAGATCTATAGCATTTTGCGCACTGATTAGCTGCGGCATAAGCAAAGATACCTGCACCTTTGACTGTAAACAATCAAACTTGGAAGCAGTCCCCTGCTGAAATTTATGCTCCACCCGCTGATAATGCTCCTGTGCCTGGTTAACTAAATCCAAAGCAATCCTCTTTGTTTCATAAGCAAGCAAAAGGCCATAATAAAGCCTTTTTGTCTCCAGCTCCACATTAAGCCTTATCGCGCGCAAGGTCTCAACCTGCTCCTTCAGGGCAAGTTGCGCTGCCCTAAGAACCGCCGTATTTGCATCACCGCTGTAAATAACCTCATTAATGCTTATCCCAGCCGTATTTTCATTTTTGTACCCGGTAAATATCCGGTTATC
>JAKQSG010000109.1 GCA_029563245.1 Candidatus Omnitrophota bacterium | reverse complement strand
GCCGCCCAGCCTAAATCCAGCCTTTCAATCTTTAAATCACAATAAGTAGCAGCCTTAATTTCTATATTAACTTTGTAATTTGAACTATTACTTCCGGTGCACGACGCTTCGATTTCATTATCCTCAAGCTTAGTAATCTTTATATCATGAAATATTAAACTACGCGCCGCGGATAAAGAAAGCAACTCATTAAGCCAGTTAACAAACAATTCTTCCAGATCGCCGGCTTTTTGGTTAATTCTTATTACAGTGTGTGTTTTATCTTTGGTAAACTGCTTGCGGGAGGAGACCTGAAATATAGCTAACCCTGCGTTCTTAAATAATTCCTTCAGGTCCTTGCCTGTGATACGCATACCTATATCAGCTGTATGCTCAAAGATTTCATAGTTTTTAGGCATGGAGGGGATTGAACTAAGGCCAAGATTAAAATGAGCCATGTAGGAGTCGAACCTACGACCTTGACATTAAGAGTGTCCTGCTCTACCAGCTGAGCTAATGGCCCTAAATTGTTTATTAGTGCAGTAAAGAGTATATCTTAGATAAAAAACTAAATCAAGGAAATTATACCCTTTTTAACGCTTTGCAGAAGATTTTAATAATATTCCTGAGGACCAGATAATAAAACGGATAAATAACAAAAGAGCATAGATAATAATTAATTTTAAGACAAAGGTTAAACCAATGAGCCGGCTGTATAATCTGGATATATAAACCTGATAAGAGTTTATATAAATCTTGCTCTGCAGAGCCGGCTTAATATTTTCTGACTTGATAAATTCTTTAATTCTTCTTTCTACGAGACTTGGCGGAGGATTATGCGCTTGCTCTAAAAGCCTCCTGTAATTATAACTGTTATTTATCTCCGGGAATATATTAATAATATGTACCTCTCCGTTAATAAATTCCAGCCTGTACCGGGGCAGGATAATAGGTATATTCTGCAGAAAAAAAGCCACTGAAAAATATAGAGCCAGAGATAGTAATAGAATAATAAGGCCTTCTTTAGCCACCATACTTCTAATTCTTTTGCTGCCTATCAAAACCATTTAGCCCTCCCTCTTCTTACTATTATAGACCAATAATACCTTTTTTAGCTATAAAAGTCAATCCGGAATTAATATCCCCCAACATTCTGACCTAATACTTACATAACCATTTGCGCTGCATCAGTTTATCGAAAACGTCTCGATTGGGAGGGGGCTTGAAATTGGGGATAATATATGTTATACTTCTATTGACAATTAGGAACAAGCTTTTGAAAAAGGCTAACTAGCAGTAATGCTGGGGCGCAAAACGACAGTCCCCGCCGTAGGCGGGGAGGCTGCGTTGCCAAAAGGATGAAACCCTAAATATCCTTTTTAGGGTTTTTTATGGCCCCGGCTTTTAGAAACCGGGGTTTTTTAATGGGTAACACTGGGCAAGAAGGAGGTCGGCATGAATAAAAAGACATTTTTAACGACTTTATTGGTTCTTTTTATCGTTTCAACAGCTTTAGCGGGTGAAAGCGCGACTATTCAGGTATCATGCACCATACCTTCTATCCCGGGGGTAAACGCTCCTCCCCGTATTTCAGAGAGGGTATTAAATATTAATCAACGGGAAGAAATTACGAAAAAGAATACTACTGCCACGGAAGGCGAACAAATTATAGAAAAGGAGGAGACAAAAGAAACCCTTCTTGCCCAAGGAGAAAAGGTTGTCTCTAAAGTAAAAACAGTATACGCGAGATAACCTTCTCCTCCTATTTCTCTATCTTACGGAGAGGTATGTTCCAAACAGAAGATTCCCCCTCATAAAGGGGGAATTTCTTTTTAAGGGCAACTGAAGGCAGGTAATCAACCGGAATAGTATTTAAATCTGCTT
>JAKQSG010000068.1 GCA_029563245.1 Candidatus Omnitrophota bacterium | reverse complement strand
CCAGGAGCATGAGAGAGTTATTGAGGTCACTATCGAGCAGTGCAGAAAAAGAGTCCCGGTTATTGCCGGCACCGGTTCAAATTCAACCGAGGAGGCGGTAACTTTGACAAAGCAGGCTGCCCGTGCAGGTGCGGATGCTTCATTACAGGTCTCTCCTTATTATAACCGCCCGACGCAAAAAGGTCTTTATGAGCACTTTAAGGCTGTTGCGGATTCAGTTAAAATACCGATTATGCTATATAATATAGCCGGTAGGACTGGAGTGAATATTGAGCCTGAGACTATTGCCAGGCTTGCCTTAAGCTGTAAGAATATAGTGGCGGTAAAAGAGGCTTCGGGGAACCTGGATCAGATGTCGCGTATTAAGGCATTATGCCCCCCTAATTTCCAGTTAATCTCCGGAGATGATAGCTTAACCTTGCCTGTATTAAGTATAGGCGGTACAGGTGTTATATCGGTTGCGGCAAATATTGTCCCCGCAGATACCGCAGATTTGGTTAATTCGTTTATGGAGGGGGATATTAAAGAGGCCCAGAGGATTCATTATAAGCTATTGCCTCTAATTAAGGCCTTATTTATAGAAACAAACCCTATACCCGTAAAAACAGCAATGGGTTTATTGGGAATGTGCAGTCCTAATTTAAGACTTCCTATGTCGCCTATGTCCACTGAAAATGAGGAGCGGCTAAAAAAGGCGTTGGTAGATTACGGACTGTTAAAATAAAAGAGGTTGCCCAGAATCTAGGAGTGTATAAATGAATACAAACCAAAAAACAATTAAGCTTGGAATTGCCGGTGTATGCGGAAAAATGGGCAGGCGCATATTTGAGCTTGCCTGCCAGGATAAGGAATTTGAACTGGCGTTGGCTTTAGAAAAAAAAGGCACCCCTGCAATCGGCAGGGATATCGGAAAACTTAAAATATCTTCTAACCAGGATGGCCTTTTTCTTGTCGATGTGTTTATAGATTTTACAACCGCACAGGCGACAGAAGAAAACCTCGATTATGCTGCCAGATATAAAAAGCCGCTTGTTTTAGGGACAACCGGCTTAACCGATAACCAGATAAATAGGATAAAAGAAGCCTCTAATGTTATACCGATTGTTTTCTCCCCTAACTTTAGCGTAGGAATTAATACCCTTTTTACTCTTTTGCCTGAAGTGGCTAAAAGATTGGGGCCGGATTACAATATTGAAGTTGTCGAGGCGCACCATAAAGCAAAGCAGGATGCGCCTTCGGGAACTGCTAAGAAGATAGTCGAGGTTTTAACAGGCGCAGTAAAAAAGAATATTCCTGTTCATTCAATACGATTAGGTGATATTGTGGGAGACCATACGGTAATATTCTGCGGCAATTCGGAGCGTATCGAGATTAAGCATCAGGCGCATTCGCGCGATTTATTCGCTTTAGGCGCCTTAAAAGCCGCAAAGTGGGTGTACGCAAAGCCAGCGGGTTTGTATTCAATGCAAGATGTTTTAAGGTAGGGACGGACTTTCCCTTAGAATTTAGGAGAGTTAAAATAATGAATTTCGGACTTTCAAAGAAGCTACAGAGTTTGCCGCCTTATTTATTCCTAGAAATTGATAAAGCTAAAAGAAAAGCTCGCGCGCAGGGTAGGGATATTATTGACCTGGGGATAGGGGATCCTGATCAGCCTACGCCCAAGCACATAATCGATATTTTATATAAGGCATCGCTTGATCCGGTAAACCATCGCTATGCCCTTGATCAGGGCATGCCTGTTTTACGCCGTTCAATCAGCCACTGGTATAATAAAATATTTAATGTTAGTTTAAACCCCGAGAGGGAGATACTCCCTTTGATAGGCTCTAAGGAGGGTATTGCGCATTTTCCTCTGGCCTTTCTCAATCAGGGTGATTATTCCCTTGTACCTGACCCTTGTTATCCTCCTTATAAGGGCGGAACGATTTTAGCAGGCGGCAAAGTTCATCTCATGCCTCTTTTAAGTTCAAATGAGTTTCTTCCTGATTTTAAAAAGATCCCCAAGGGCATACTTAGGAAAGCCAAGATTATGTTTTTAAATTACCCGAATAATCCTACCGGAGCAACAGCCGGAAAAGATTTCTTCAGGGATGCCATTAATTTTGCGCGCAGGCATAAAATTATCATCGTATCTGATTTGGCTTATTCGCAGATGAGCTACGACGGCTACAGGCCGCCGAGCATGCTGGAGCTGAAAGGGGCTAGGGATACTGTGATAGAATTTCATTCCCTCTCCAAGACTTATAATATGACCGGCTGGCGCGTTGGCTGGGCATGCGGTAATGAGAATCTTGTATCGGCCTTGGCTAAAGTCAAATCCAATGTTGATTCCGGTATTTTTTCCGCAATCCAGCTTGCCGCAGTCGCAGCTTTAGAAGGAGGTTTCGGGCATATGCAGGATATGTGCTCGCTTTATCAGGAGAGGCGCGATCTGCTTTTTAAGGGGTTAAATTCTTTAGGCTGGCAGGCTAATAACCCTAAGGCGACATTTTATGTATGGATTAAGGTTCCCGGGAAATATGATTCTATTAAATTCGCCGGGTTAATTTTAGATAAAGCAGATATCGTGGTTACTCCGGGCGTAGGTTTTGGTAAATACGGCGAAGGCTATATCCGTATGGCGCTTACCGTCTCGAAAGAAAGAATAAAAGAGGCAGTTGTAAGATTAAGGGGACTGTCCCCGTAAATGGCTAGTAATTATGTTAACCTACGGGGACTGTCCCCGGAATTAAAGAGTTTAGACTATGGTTATTTGCTATATTGGTATCGGTTCCAATTTAGGCAACCGGAGAGACAATATCAAATTGGCTATACAAAAAATAAGCCTGCTTAATTCTACCAAAGTAATTAAGGCCTCAAGAATAATGGAGACCCTTCCTGTCTGTGGCCCGGATGGGCAGCAGAAATTCCTGAACGCTGCTTTAAAAATTGGTACTAATCTTGTTCCCAAAATCTTGCTTAATAAACTTAAAATAATCGAAAAAGAGCTGGGGCGCAGGAAAACCGTCCGAAATGGACCGAGGATTATAGATTTAGATATATTGCTATACGGGGATAGGGTTATTAAGACAAAAAAATTAACTATCCCGCATCCGCGTATGTTTAAGCGCGATTTCGTCATAAAGCCATTGTCTGAGGTAATATGCGATTAATCAAATCTCCTTCCTTGATAAATAAAGAACTGAAGAAGCGCAGAATTAAAGGGCAGGGTATCGGTTTTGTGCCGACGATGGGTGCTTTGCATGAAGGGCATTTAAGCTTAATCCGTCAGGCGCGCCGGGATAATGATATAGTAGTTGTTAGCATTTTTGTTAACCCAAAACAATTCGGGCCTAAAGAAGACTTAAAGAAGTACCCGCGTCCATTATCCAAAGATTTAAAGTTATGTAGAAAAGAAGGCGTAGATTTTGTTTTCTTCCCTAAAAACGAAGATATATATCCTGGCGGGTTCTCTACTTATGTTAATGTCGAGGGCTTAGATAAGTTTTTATGCGCTAAATCGCGTCCCGGTCATTTCCGGGGGGTCACTACAATAGTTGCAAAGCTCCTTAATATTATTGCCCCGGATGTTTTATACCTTGGCCAGAAGGATATCCAGCAGGCAGTTATCCTCCAGAGAATGGTTAAGGACCTGAATATACCGGTAAAAGTTAAGGTTATGCCGATTGTTCGTTCAAAAGACGGGTTGGCGCTAAGCTCAAGGAATGCTTATCTGAATCATAAGGAGAGAAGGGATGCCCTCGTTTTATCTCAGGCATTAAAATTAGCAGTTTTTTTCATTAATAACGGTGCCTCTGATGCAAAAAGGATTATACTCAGGATGCGCCAGCTCATAGAGAAGAGGCAATCCGTAAGAATTGATTATGTAGAAATAGTAGATCCGGTTACCTTAAAGCCGTTAAAAAAAGTGGCGGGAAGTTTCTTGATAGTCCTGGCAGTATGGGTAGGCAAGACCAGGTTGATAGATAATTTTTTAAGAAAATGAAAAGAATAAAGGTTGGTATTGTAGGCTGCGGGGCAATAGGTAGTTCTTTATCCAGAGCTATATTTAAGAATTTCTTCGGTAAGGCAGAATTAGTTGCCCTTTATGATTTAGATGGCTTAAAATCTGAAGCCTTAGCAAGGAAACTTAAAAGAAAGCATCTGGCGGTAAGAAGACTGGAGTCCTTGATCAAGAAATCAGATCTTGTAATTGAGGCGGCTTCTGCAAATGCTTCCTATAAGATTGCTAAAATGGTTTTATCTAAGAGAAAAAGTGTTATGATTATGAGTGTGGGCGGGATAGTTAAGGGCTTTAAGGAGCTCTCTAGGTTAGCTGCCCGGAATAACTGCAGGATCTATATCCCAAGCGGGGCTATCTCGGGGGTTGATGCTTTGAAGGCTGCAAATATAGGGAAGGTCAGGAAAGTAACTCTTACTACCACTAAAAGCCCTTTAGGTTTTAAGGGAGTTAAATACATTCTAAATAAAGGCATGGATTTGAACCGGATTAAAGCTGAGAAAGTTTTGTTTTACGGGAAGGCATCTGATGCGGTTAAATATTTTCCTCAAAATATAAATGTTGCCGCAGTCTTAAGTTTGTCCGGGATAGGAATAAATAATACTAAGGTCAGGATTATTGCTTCTCCTAAGGCATCAAGAAACATGCATGAAATAAAGATTGAATCTGCTGCAGGCGATATCTTAACGCGTACAGAGAATGTTCTGCACCCGGATAACCCTAAGACAAGTTACCTGGCGGTGCTCTCAGCTATTGCTGTATTAAAAAGGATTTTGGAGCCGGTTGTAATCGGCACATGATTAAACAAAAAGGAAGGGGGTGAATTAAGACTATGGCAGAGAAATTAGTAAAGCTTGGAATCAAGAGGGTGAAGGGTTTCCTCTATTTTATTGACAAGCAGGGTGATGTCTCTTGCGCCAAGATGGCTAGAGGTTCTAAAAAAGGCGGCGGGAGAAAAAAGGTAGCCAAATGCGGAATCAAGAGAAAAGAGGGTTACCTGTATTTTCTTGATAAAAAAGGCGACGTATCCTGCGCCAAGATGAAAAGAGGCGGAAAGAAGAAAAAGAGATAACGCCGCTTTAATAAAGATAAGCCCCTGTAGACTCTTTATAAGTTTACCGTGTTTACAGGGGCTTATCTTTTTGCTATAATTTAACAAAATGCCAGAGAAAAAGATGAAGGGAAAAATAACCTTAGGCCTGCTTTTATTATTTGTATCAGCGTATATCCTGTATTTCAGCTTCTTATCGGTACTAAAATTCAATTCCTTTTCCTATCAGGATTTTGACCTGGCAGTGCATGCCCTTACCTGCTGGAATATAGTCCACGGTTCAATTTACAATTCGATTCTGGGTATACCTTTTTTAGGGAATCATATGCAGCCGGTTTTTTTCTTATTATCTCCATTGTATGCTTTATTCCCTCATCCCTTGACTTTGCTTTTGCTGCAATCATTTTTTCTTGGTTTAGGCGCAATCCCGCTTTATCTTATCGCCAAAAAACATATAAATGAGGGGCTTGCTTTAATTATCGCAGCAGGTTATCTTTTATACCCCGGCCTTGCCTTTGTTAATCTTTTTGAGTTTCATCCTACTGCATTCGCCACTTTCTTTCTCATGCTCTCTCTTTATGCCTATGATTTTAATCGGTTAAGGCTATTTATAGCCGTTTCAATATTGGCTATGCTCTGTCAGGAAAATATTCCCTTAGCGGTCATTATGATCGGGGTAATGGCGGTATTTGAGAGGAAACCGAAGAAGTGGATATTTATCCCCTTAGGTGTCGCAATGCTTTATTTAATTCCTGCTTTTATCCTTATGGGATATTTTAATCAGAATACCGTACAGTTTTCAACCTTATACAGCCATTTGGGGCAAACCCCTTTTCAAGTGTTTTTAAACCCCGGACCTCTCTTAAGTTTTCTTTTTCGTAAAGAGTGTCTCTGGTATCTGTTTTTGCTCTTTCTCCCGGTACTTTTTACCCCGTTCTTATCATGGGTCAGAATGCTTCCCTTAGTTCCATTTTTGTTACAGCACATGCTTTCAATAAGATCTTCTGATTTGAGCATATCTTTTCATTACACCGCCGAAATCATACCGTTTGTCTTTTATGCCGCGGTTTACGGGTTAAAGTCGCTTTTGGCCATGAAAATTGTCAACAGGCACCTCTTTGTCTTAAAATCAGCGCTTGTTTCATTTATTATTTTTTGCGCTCTTTACTTTGGGCCGTATATAAATGAGGCTGTGAGGATAAAAGGATATTATAAAAAGGACCATTCGGATATATATAAAGAGCGTCTCATATCCCAGATTCCTGATGCGGCAAGTACAGTGGCTACCTTTGAGTTTCTCCCTCGATTGGCTAACCGTAGAAATCTTTACTCTTTGCATCATGCTTATATGGGGTTTCATACTCTTTCGGATAAAAAGTATACCCTTGCCAGGGATGTTGAGTATGCGGTTATTGATTTTAATGACTGGCTTACCTTCAGCGGATTTTATTCATTAGGCGGATATAAAAACCTGCAGAATATATTCCCGGGCTTAGGCTGGAGGGTTATTGATATGATTGATTCCCTTGTGTTGCTTGAGAATAATTCTTCGGATGCAAATTTTATCTGCAATAAACTATCCGGCAGGCCTGATAAATCGCATGAAGAAATATTAAGGGTGGGGGATTCCTTTAGCCTTATTAAATCAAGCTTTTTATACTATTGCGCTGATGAGGCCATTGAGGCTACCTTCTACTGGCATTCTCTGGAGAATACCGATAAAGATATTCAGATGTTGATAGAGATTATCTCAGGAGACGGGAGGGTTATCAGGAGGCTGGAGCATCCTATATGTTACAGGATTTTTCCGACGCACAGCTGGGTAAAGGGTGATTTTTATAAGGAGAGAATACGTATATATATACCCGAAGAATCCCCCGCAAATATTAGTATAAACATAGTCTTCTTTGATAATGTCAGCGGAGGCGTTATTCAGGCTGGTATAGGCAAGGATAGTTATGCGGTGATAAGCTTTGGGGAAATAAGATGTCAGGAATAACCTGTGGTTATTGCCATTCTAAGGAGATTGAAGTGCTTTATACCTTAAAGGGCGGCAGCGTTTCCCTCGGGCGGCAGAGGCTTTATAATATATCCCGGGATGATTTTTGTTTTTCGGATTCCAGGGTTTTGAAGTGCGGCAGTTGCGGCCTTGCCTATCTTTTCCCTAAACCGGATGCGGATTACCTGTATAAAGCTTATGAGACAATGGAGGACAGCCTTTATTTGCGCGAAGAAAAAGGGCGCGCAAAGTCCGCAAAGGCTTTACTTAGTAAATTATCGAGGATTAAGAAAGCAGGCAGGCTTTTGGATATTGGTTGCGCCAGCGGTATATTCCTTAATGAGGCGCGTAGATTAGGCTGGGAGGTTTATGGGGTGGAGCTGTCTTCCTGGGCTGTTAATTACGCTAAAAATAATTTCGGGATTAGCATATATCAGGGAAAGCTTAAGGATGCGAAATTTCCTTCCCGATATTTTGATCTTGTAGTTATGCTGGACTCTATTGAGCATCTTATGGATCCGTTAGATTGCCTTATTGAGGCAGGGAGGGTCCTTCGGGATGACGGCCTGCTTTTTGTATCTACCCCTGATATAGAAAGTTTCTTAAGCAGGCTTATGGGAAAGCGCTGGTTGGGAATAAAACAGTCTCACCTGTATTATTTTAATAAACGCAGCATTTCAAAGATGCTCAATGGAGCGGGTTTCAAGGCGATTAAGTTTTCGCGTTATATAAGGTTTTTCAGTCTGAATTATCTTTTATTAAAATTAATGCCTTATAAGATGAGCCTTAAGGTTAAACCTCTGCTTGATAGGCTCCCCTTTATAAGATCGCTGCTTTTAGCTGTTAACCTGGGGGATCAGCTTGAAGTTTATGCTGTTAAAGATAAATGAAGGTTATAGCCGTACTTCCTGCATATAATGCCGCTAAAACACTCGCAGTCACAGTTAGGGATATCCCTAAAGATATCGTTGATGATATTATATTGGTTGATGATGCCAGTTCTGATAATACAGTTGCAATTGCGCATAGCCTTGGGCTAAAGGTCTTCAAGCATAAATCTAATTTAGGTTATGGCGCTAACCAGAAAACCTGTTATCTTAAGGCACTTGAAATGGGAGCGGATATTGCGGTGATGGTCCATCCTGATTATCAGTATGACCCTTTATCTATCCCTGAGTTAGTGAAGCCAATTTTGGATAGAAAGGCAGATGCGGTCTTCGGCTCTCGTATGATGAAGGGGGGAGCCCTTGAGGGGGGAATGCCTCTATGGAAACATAATGCGAATATACTTCTTACCGCGCTTGAGAATGTAGTGTTGGGGACCTATCTTACGGAATACCACAGCGGTTTCAGGGCATATAGCGCTAAGTATCTGAAGTCGGTTAACTTTGCCGCTAATTCCGATAATTTTGTTTTTGATACAGAGATAATCGTACAGGGGCTTATGCATAATATGAAGATAGAGGAGATACCTATAAAAACGCGTTATTTCCAGGATGCCTCAACTATTAAATTTATCCCCGCGGTTTTATACGGGTTGGGGATACTGAAAACCATGCTAAAGTATGTTTTGCATAAATCGAGGATTCTGTATTTCAGGCAATTTGCTTAAAATAAGAAAGGCGTTATGAGTAATAATTTAATAGTTATCCGGGGAGCAAAAGAGCACAACCTTAAGAACGTGAGCTTAAGCCTTCCGCGTAATAAGCTAATCGTTTTTACCGGGCTCTCCGGTTCAGGGAAATCCAGCCTTGCCTTTGATACTATTTATGCCGAAGGCCAGCGCAGGTTTGTGGAAAGCCTATCCAGTTATGCCCGCCAGTTTCTCGAGCAGCTGCAAAAGCCTGACCTGGAATACATTTCAGGGTTGTCTCCTGCTATAGCAATCGAACAGAGGTCAGCCGGAGGCAATCCCCGTTCTACAGTTGCTACGCAGACTGAGATTTATGATTATCTGAGAATAGTTTTTGCCCGCATAGGAAAGATATACTGCTATAAATGCTCAGGGCCGATAGAGAGGCAGAGTGCCCAGGAGATTACAGAGAAAGTTTTATCCTTTCCTGCCGGTACGCAGATAAATATCTTAGCTCCCTTAGTCAAAGGTAAAAAAGGGGAATACCGGGATATATTTCTCTCTATCCAGAAATCAGGTTTTGCGCGCGTCCGCGTAGACGGTAAGATTTACGAGTTACCGGTAAAAGTAAAATTATCCCGCTATAAGGTGCATAACATTGAAGCGGTGGTTGACAGGCTTACTATAAGGGAGGGGATCAGGCCAAGGCTTACCGATTCCATTGAGACCGCGCTTAAGGCAGGCAATGGTGTTATTATTATCAGCCGTTTGGATACAAAAACCGATATAGTCTTTAACGAGCAATACGCCTGCCCTAAGTGCGGGATAAGTTATCTTGAAATTGAGCCCAGGATTTTTTCTTTTAATTCTCCTTACGGGGCCTGCCCTGAATGCAATGGCTTAGGCAATAAGTTTAAGTTTGATCCAGACTTAATTATTCCTGACAGGACAAAGTCTATTAACGACAGGGCTATCGCTCCCTGGAGGCGCGGGGGTAGAGGCTATATACTTTATTACCGTTGGCTTATCCGTGAGCTCTCCGTGATCTTAAGGTTTAGCTTAGATACCCCCTTTAATAAATTAGGCAAAGAAATACAAAGGGCTATACTCTATGGTACGGATGAAGTTATCACTAGCAGGATGCATAACCATAAGCCATTTGAAGGGGTAATTCCGCATTTAGAGAGGCTCTTTAATGAAACCGACAGCGATTATCTAAAGGAAGAGATATCCAAGTTTATGTCCAGTCTTCCCTGTCCTCTGTGTAAGGGCGCCCGCTTAAAGAAGGAGAGCCTTGCGGTTAAGCTTAAAAATAAGAATATCTGGGATGTTGCACAGATGCCGATTAAGGAGGCATACCAATTCTTCAGCGGCCTTGAATTAAATTCGAGGGAGAAATTGATCGCCGGGCAGGCGCTTAAAGAGATTACGCGTAAACTGAAATTTTGTATTGATGTAGGTTTAGATTATCTTACCTTAGACAGGAAGAGCTCTACTCTCTCCGGAGGTGAGGCGCAAAGGATACGCCTTGCGACTCAGGTCGGGTCCGGCCTTGTAGGCGTATTATATGTCCTGGATGAACCAAGTATCGGCTTGCACCAGAGGGATAATAAGAAGCTTTTATCTACGCTTAAGTCTTTAAGGGACCTTGGGAACACCTTAATTGTAGTTGAACATGACGAATCTACCATACGTTTTGCGGATTACATCGTTGATTTAGGCCCGGGCGCAGGAAGGCACGGAGGAGAGATTGTTTTTGCCGGGACCAAAGAAGAACTGATAAATGACAGGAATTCATTGACCGCTAAATATCTAAGGAGGGAATTCAACATCGCCTTGCCAAGCCAGCGCAGAAGCCTTGAAGGAAGAAAGTATTTAGAGATTAAGGGCGCCTCAGAACACAACCTCAAGAATATAGATGTAAAATTTCCTTTAGGGGTATTTATCGGTATTACCGGAGTCTCCGGTTCAGGCAAGTCTACCCTTATTGATGATATATTATACCGGGCTCTAGCACAGAGGATCTACCGGGCAAAGGAAAAACCCGGTGCCTTTAAAAAAATCTTAGGTTCGGAATATATTGATAAGGTTATTGTAGTGGATCAGTCTCCTATAGGCAGGACCCCGCGTTCAAATCCGGCCACCTATACAGGGGTATTTAACCATATCCGTGATATATTTAGCCTTCTGCCTGAATCAAGGGCCAGGGGTTATGGCCCCGGAAGATTTTCTTTTAATGTCAAGGGAGGCCGCTGCGAAGCCTGCCAAGGGGACGGGATTAAGAAAATCGAAATGCATTTCCTTCCTGCGGTTTATGTAAAATGTTCCTTGTGCAAGGGCTTAAGGTTTAATGATGCTACCCTGGATATTAAATATAAAGGTAAAACCATATCTCAGGTTTTAGAGATGACAGTGGAAGAGGCAATGGATTTATTTTCCAATATCCCAAAGATCAACAATACGCTTTCTTACCTGTATGATGTCGGATTGAGTTATATACAATTAGGCCAGGCAGCGACTACCTTCTCCGGGGGAGAGGCGCAGCGGATCAAGCTATCCGGTGAATTGAGCAAGCGTTCAACCGGCAACACGCTTTATATATTGGATGAGCCTACTACAGGGCTGCATTTTGCCGATGTAGAGAAGCTTATCGCCGTATTGCAGAGGCTGGTGGATAAAGGAAATACTGTAATAGTGATTGAGCATAACCTGGAGGTTATTAAAAGCACTGACTATATTATCGATTTGGGCCCTGAGGGCGGGGATATGGGCGGGA
This sequence comes from Candidatus Omnitrophota bacterium, assembly GCA_029563245.1. Taxonomy (GTDB): domain Bacteria; phylum Omnitrophota; class Gorgyraeia; order Gygaellales; family Profunditerraquicolaceae; genus Sherwoodlollariibacterium. Next base: position 4,101 of record JAKQSG010000068.1, on the reverse strand, counting down.
TGTTAGTAGGAAGCGGTACCCCGGAAGAATTATCCAGGAATAGTAAATCTTATACCGGAGATTTCCTTAAAAATGTTTTATATGTTTAAATATTTTAGAATAATATTCTTGGTATTAATGGTAAGCTCTTTTTGCCGGGCTAATTTCATCTATGCGCAGGTGCAGGACGAAGAAGAGGTTTTCTTTCTGGCAAGGAAATCGTTTGAGGACGCTTACTACGAGGTGAGTATAGGGCTTCTAAAGCGTTATTTAAATAATTTCCCCGAGGGCCTTAGGGCCGGAGATGCCGAGCTTTTGCTCGCTGAGGCCTTATTCCTTCAGAATAAATTACCTCAGGCCTTGGAGAGGCTTGAAGCTCTTTTGGATAAGCCTTCAGCTGAGAGGATAAAGGACGCGGTTTTATACTGGATTGCCGAAACTTATTTTAAGGCTAACAATTTTCCCAAAGCAGCAGAGGCCTACCGTAAAGTAATAGATGGCTTTCCTAATTCATCTTATGCCCCCCTAGCCGTATATTCTTTGGGTTGGTCTTTGTTTGAAGAGGGTAAATTTAATGATGCCCTGGGTTATTTTAAACTGATGGAAGAGAAGTATCCAAAAGAACCTCAGTCCTTAGACGCTTCTTTTAAGGCGGCGGAATGTCTGTATAACCTCAAGGATTATGCCGCGCTTAAAGAGAAGGTTAAGCCGTTACTTAAGTCATTCTCTCAAGACAAGCCGCGCCTGGCGTATTTATATTTCTTTATTGCGGAATCAGAGTATTATCTTGATAATATTCCCCAGGCCGTAGATTTATTTAAAAAGGCGATAAAGGAGAGCAGTGATATAAATGTACAGTTTTTATCCCGCCTGGGGATGGGATGGTCGTATCTTAAGCTTAAAGATTATAAAAAGGCTGAAGATGAATTTATGAATATCAGCGAGGAAGGACTTGATAATAAGAGCCTGGTGGCTCTGCTCCTGGGCAAGGCAGATACCTTATTAAAACAAGGCAGGTTAAAAGAGGCATCCGAAGGGTTTCAGAAAGTTGCAGAAATTAGCGATGATAATGCTGTTAAGGAAGAGGCGCTTATTAGGGCTGGCGATATTTTCCAGGATTTAAATGAATATGGCGCAGCGTTAGATACCTATAAAGGTATACTGGCCAGCTTTCCGGATAGCCAGAATATAGATTATATAATATCACGAATCGCCTCGGCTTCTTATTACCTAAGCCTGGATTATTTCCAAAGAGAGGATTATGATTCTTCTTTAAAGGTGCTGGAGCAGTTGCTCAGTGAACTTAAAGGCAGAGAGATTTTGCCTGAGGCAGCCTACTTGCTGGGAAGTTGCTATTATAAGATAGGGGATTTTAGCAAGGCTATAGAATTCTTTAAGGATGTTGTTTCTCGCAGCCAAGATCCTCTATTGTTGCAAAAGGCAGAATATGCGATGGCGGATTCGTTTTATCATCTGGGCAAAGAGGCCGAGGCGCTCTCGCGTTTTAATGCCTTGCGTTCAAGGTATCCAGGCTCAGATTTGACGGCAGGCGTAGTTTTCTGGTTGGGAGGATATTATTACCAGCAGGATGAAATGGATTTGGCAGCCAGGTATTTTCTATCTTTAATTGAAGATTTCCCCAAGAGCGCATTAGTCGCAGATGCCTATTATTCCATGGGGCTGATCTCTTCTGCCAAGGGCTTGCCTCTGGATGCAGCAGAGAACTTTAAAAAGGCGTTAGAGCATGCAGGCCCTGAATTAAAGTTACTCTCTATGTTTGCCTTGGCTGAGTCTTTGGAGTCAGGAGGCAGGTTTGAACAAGCGATAGAATGGTACACAAAAGCATCCCGGGATGATAAATTTAAAGAGAGGGCGCTCTTAAGGATTGCCCGCATATATGAAGACAGGGAGAGCTTTAGGGATGCGCTAAGGTGTTATAAACAGGCCATTTTGATAAATGGCAATAGTGCCGTCTATGCGAAAGAGAGGGCTGATTGGATCGAGTCCAATATAAAAAAATAGTTGACTTCAGGAGTTTTTGCTATAAAATTAAAACATGGAGGGGGGAAGATGATTACAGAAATTGGTATAGTTGCCGGTGAGATTTGGCATTACCTTGACCAGCATGGAGAAGTAAGTCTATCACAGTTAGTTAGCGGGATAGATAAGACACGAGATAATGTTTTGATGAGTTTAGGGTGGCTTGCCCGGGAGGGCCATGTTGTTTTGGATCAGAGCGGACAGGAGTACAAGGTATCCCTTAGAAAAGATGGATAATAAGAAAAGGGGAGTCGTACTTTTTGTTGTTTTGGCTACTATACTTTTAGTTATTATCTTATCCGGTGTAATCTTAAGGATAATCTCCAGCCAGTCGCGCCTTACCCACCATAAAGTTTCCCGTATTAAGGCCTATTACGCAGGAAGAGGTATGACTAATTATGCCCTTGAGAGGCTTAGGACCGGCGCCTGGGTACCTAACCCTGCCGGAGGAGCCCGTAAATACGCCTGTCATAGGTCATGCATAGATGGGGTAGCTGCAAATTATACTATCCCAACCGATTCAGATATACCTTATAGGATACAGATTACAATTTGGCCTACTGAAGCTGTAGTAGGAGGCTCTCCATCTAATCCGGTTACCCAACTGGATATTAAGACCGATTATACCTACAACCCATAAAAATAGGGACAGCGACCATTTTTTTATTTAAAAGGTCGCTGTCCCTATTTTTCTAAATACCGCAGGAATCATCGTCGGGGGTAGTGTAACTATAAGTAAGTCTAAGTAAGTCTATAATGAATAACATAAAAAAACACTTGACAAGATAACTCTATTATGTTCTAATTAAATCCACTCTTTTTTTAATGGAGAGACTTGAGGGAATATGGCAAGACTTATAGATATTGATGAATTAGCGGATTACCTAAGGTTAAAGAAGCAGACCATTTATAACTGGCTCAATCAGGGTAAGATCTCAGGTATTAAGGTGGGAGGGGTCTGGAGGTTTGAGCGTAAAGATATTGACGATTGGATTAAGAGCCGCAAGCGCTTAACCAGAGCAGGAGAGAAATGATGAATGCCATAGGCGTATATTTTGGCCCTCATTCAGTAGATATCGTAGCAAGCAAAGGGAAAAAACTCAATAATCTTATACAAATTCCTCTTTCTGATGTACAGGGTTCGGACTTGGAGGATGAGGTGCCTTTAGAGATCAAGATAGTAGCGCTTATCAATGAGGCCTTAAGGATGAACAAAGTTGAAGCTAAAGAGGCGGTTCTTTCTCTTTCCGGCAAGGACCTTATCGTGCGCACCTTTGAGATACCCAATTTGCCTAAAGATGAGATGGCAGGGGCAATAAACTTTGAAGCCAAGAAATATATACCCTTTAAGGTCGAGGAGCTTATCTCTGACTACCAGGTCGCCCTTGAGAAGTCCAGCCATATTAATACCGTCTTATTCGTAGGCATAAAGAAAGAGATTATGGATAAGTATTTCTCTATTTTTAACCAGCTTAATATTAAGATATCCCGTATTGAATATTCTGGTTTTAGTATTGGCAGGGTGCTTAAACTAAGCGGAGTTAAAGATAAAGGGATAATGGGTTTGCTTTGTATTGATCCCGGGGATGGTGATGAAATAAACTTTGCGGTTACGGAGAATGGTTTTCCGCTATTCAACCGGGATATAAACTTAAGCCTTGGATTAGGTGATGATCTCGGCCAGGGGCAGGAACAGGCTCCTGTATCCTTAGAGAAGTTAAATGCTGAGATACGCGTATCTTTAGATTATTACAAACGTAAATTCCCGGGAAAGAATATACAGAAGTTTTTTGTTTTTGCTAACCAGGACCAGTATCATGAGGTTGAGTTATTTTTAAAGGATTTGGGTTTTGCAAGCAAATGGGTTGATTCCTCTAAATTAATAGGCAAGCCGCTAGCCTATTCTTCAGGGCTTATCAAGGGCTACGGGGCCTCTTTATCTAATGCAGTCGCCGATGATCTAAAAATAAATCTGGCCCAGAGGAAAGCAGAAGGGCCTCAGGCAGGCATGCCCGGATTGAGGATAGATACAGCTTCGCTCTTTAAGTCTGTAAAAATTGATTACCGTATGGTTATTCTCGG